>JANNGJ010000192.1:0-3205 GCA_031403815.1 Burkholderiales bacterium
CCAGGCCGCCAGATCGCGCTCGAGCTTCTCCAGGTCCGCCTGCCGCGTGTACATCATGTGGCCGGCGTCGTAGTAGTGATGCTCCACGCGCGCCAGCACATCGGCGGGTGCATCGAGCTGGGCCAGCGACCAGTCGCTGGCGCTGTACGGCGTGCCGAGGTCGTAGCGTCCGCTCGCCACCAGCACGCGCAGGTGGGTGTTGCGGCGCAGGGCACGGGCCAGGTCATCGCTGGTCGAGGCAAAGGCATTGCCCTGGGCTTCACCGCGGTTCCAGTTCCAGCCCTTGTTGACCTCCATCGACAGCAGTTCGTAGCGCTCTTGCGTGGCCAGACCCAGCTGTTCGCTGAAGTAAGCCAGCGCGGCCATGCCGTAGGGCGCGGCGATGGCTTCGATGCCGGGGTCGAACTCCCATTCGCGCGTGCGGCTGGCGGCCATGGCGCCGGTGGCGCGGGCGTCGAGACGACCGACCATGCGGCCGGCATCACGCAGCAACTCGAAGAAGAAGGTCTGGTCGCTGATGCGCAGGTTCTTCTCTTCGACCAGCGCCGCCGGCAGGCCGGTCAGTTCGGCCACGCGCTTGGCGATGTGGCGGCGCTGGCTGGCTGACAAACGCGCTCCCGCATTGAGCGCGCGCAAGTAGTCGTCGGCGACAAAGGCCTCGGCCGCACCGCGGGCGGCTTGCGGTGAGGCCCCGTCGGCCCCCTTCAATTTGCCGTGGTACTGCGCCACCCCGGCGAACGCGGGCAGGAACAGAGCGTAGGGCAGGTCGTTGCGTGGCGCGAAGACGATGCTTTGCAAGTCCATCGCGCACGACACCAGGATCAGACCGGCGAGGGCGACATTGGCGTTCTGCAGCGAATCAGCCAGGGCGGCGCCACGGGTGGTGCCGTAGCTTTCGCCTGCCAGGAAGACCTTCGAGCCCCAACGCTTGTGGCGTGTCAGCCAGCCGCGCTTGACTTCCGTAAGCGCCGCCACATCGCCATCGACCGACAGCAACTTCTTGCGCGCCTCGTCGCCCGCGGCGATCGACCAGCCGGTGTGCGGCGGGTCGATGAAGACCAGGTCGAAGTGCGCCAGCCAGGTCAGCGGGTTGTCGCTCACTGTGTAGGGTGGCGCCGGCATGCTGCCGTCATCGGGCACGACCACCCGCTTAGGTCCCAGCGCGCCCAGGTGCAGCCACACCGACGAGGAGCCCGGCCCGCCGTTGAAGGCAAAGCACACCGGGCGCTCGCTCGCCGTCTGGTCGTTCAGCAGGTAGGCGGTGGTGAAGACCGCCGCGTTCGCGTCACCGCGTTCCTCGCCGAAGCCGCCTTGCAGCACGGGCAGGAACTCGCACACGGTCTGGTATTCCAGCCGCCGCGTGTCGGCCAGAACCACGCTGGCGCTGGCGCTCGTGGGCGACTGAGCAAGGCGCTTTTCGACCTCATCGCGCTCGCGGTGTTTCTTGGTGGCGGTCTCGGGCTGAGGCGTGTCGGGCATAGTGGGTGTGGGTTGGAAAGTCCCGCCAGTTTAGGTGCCTTGAAAGCGCTCCCGGCGCTCGCAGCAGCAGGGCAGGGACAATACAGGCCGTGACGACCGCTACCCCCACCCGCCCTGAGACGGCCAAGCCGCTGAACGCCTACCGCCCCTACTGGGCCAAGCGGTTCGGGCCGGCGCCCTTTTTGCCAATGAGCCGCGCCGAGATGGAAGCGCTGGGCTGGGACTCGTGCGACGTGGTCCTCGTCACGGGCGACGCCTACGTCGATCACCCGAGCTTCGGCATGGCCGTGATCGGGCGCACGCTCGAAGCGCAGGGCTTTCGTGTTGGCATCATCGCCCAGCCCGATTGGCAATCGGCCGAGCCCTTCAAGGCGCTGGGCCAACCGAACCTGTTCTTCGGCGTCACCGCCGGCAACATGGATTCGATGATCAACCGCTACACCGCGGACCGCAAGATTCGCAGCGACGATGCCTACACGCCAGGCGATGTCGGCGGCAAGCGGCCCGACCGCGCCTCGCTGGTCTACGCCCAGCGCTGCAAGGAAGCCTTCACCGAGGTGCCGATCGTCATCGGCGGCATCGAGGCTTCGCTGCGCCGCATCGCGCACTACGACTACTGGCAAGACAAGGTGCGGCGCTCAGTGCTGGTCGACAGCAAAGCCGACTTGCTGCTGTATGGCAACGCCGAGCGCGCCATCATCGAGATCGCGCACCGCCTGGCCAAGCGCGAGCCGGTGGCGAACATCACCGATGTGCGCGGCACGGCCTTCATGGTCCGTTCTGCGCCGGGCCAAGCGCCGCAAGGCTTCTTCGAGATCGACTCGACAGATGTCGATTTGCCAGGCCGCCTCGACGACCACATCAACCCGTATCTCACCACCGCCGAGGCCGCGGCCTCGCAGGGAACGGACTGCGCACAGCAACAACAATCCGTTCGCCCTGAGCTTGTCTTTCTACAGACTCAGGATGATCGGGCCGCGCGCGGCCCTTCCTTCGACAAGCTCAGGACGGTCGGAGATACGGGCTCAGGGCGAACGGAGGCGATTGTTGCAATGCCTGTCTCGCGCAAAACCGGCGCGGTACAGATGCCCCCGCGCGACAAGACCGTGATCCGCCTGCCGGCCTACGAGCAAGTCAAGAGCGACAACGTGCTCTACGCCCACGCCAACCGCGTGCTGCACTTGGAGACCAACCCAGGCAATGCGCGCGCCTTGGTGCAACGGCACGGCGAGCGCGATGTCTGGATCAACCCGCCGCCGATCCCGCTCGCCACGGCCGAGATGGATCTCGTCTTCGATCTGCCCTACGCGCGCAGCCCGCACCCCAGCTATGCCGACGAGAGCGGCGGCCATGACGGCCCGACCAAGATCCCGGCCTGGGAGATGATCCGCTTCAGCGTGAACATCATGCGCGGCTGTTTCGGCGGCTGCACCTTCTGCTCGATCACCGAGCACGAAGGAAGGATCATCCAAAGCCGCAGCGAAGACTCCATCATTCGCGAAATCGAAGACATCCGCGACAAGGTCAAGGGCTTCACCGGCGTGATCAGCGACCTCGGCGGCCCGACCGCCAACATGTGGCGCATCGGCTGCAAGACGACAGCCATCGAGGCCGCGTGCCGCAAGCCGAGCTGCGTCTATCCCGGCATCTGCCCCAACCTCAACACCGACCACGGCCCGCTCGTCAAGCTCTACCGCCGCGCGCGCCAACTGCGCGGCGTGAAGAA
>JANNGJ010000193.1:0-6559 GCA_031403815.1 Burkholderiales bacterium
GAGGTCATCCTCGAAGTCAACAACATCAGCCTGCGCTTCGGCGGCGTCAAGGCGCTGTCGGACATCAGCTTCGATGTGCGCGAGCACGAGGTGCGCGCCATCATTGGCCCGAACGGCGCCGGCAAGAGCTCGATGCTCAACTGCATCAATGGCGTGTATGAGCCGCAAGAGGGCAGCATCAGCTTTCGCGGCCAGACCTTCAGCCACATGAACTCGCGCCAGGTGGCCGAGATGGGCGTGGCGCGCACCTTTCAGAACCTGTCGCTGTTCAAGGGCATGAGCGTGCTGGACAACATCATGACCGGGCGCAACCTGCGCATGAAGACCAACCTGTTCCAGCAGGCCCTCCGCTGGGGCGCGGCCGAGCGCGAGGAGAGCCAGCACCGCGAGTCGGTCGAGAAGATCATCGACTTCCTCGAGATCCAGGCGCATCGCAAGACCCCCGTCGGGCGCCTGCCCTATGGCCTGCAAAAGCGCGTCGACCTGGGCCGAGCCTTGGCGATGGAGCCGCAGGTGCTGCTGCTCGACGAGCCGATGGCCGGCATGAACGTCGAGGAGAAGCAAGACATGAGCCGCTTCATCCTCGACGTGAACGACGAGTACGGCACCACCATCGTCCTGATCGAACACGACATGAGCGTGGTGATGGACATCTCGGACCGCGTGGTGGTGCTCGACTACGGCAAGAAGATCGGCGACGGCACGCCCGACGCCGTGCGTGCCAATCCCGACGTGATCAGCGCCTACCTGGGGACGTCTCACTGATGGGCGCTTTTCTCGAAACCGTCTTCGGCGGCCTGATGAGCGGCATGCTGTATTCGCTCGTCGCGCTCGGCTTCGTGCTGATCTTCAAGGCCAGCGGCGTGTTCAATTTCGCGCAGGGCGCGATGGTGCTGTTCGCGGCCCTGGCCATGGCCCGCTTCTCGGAGTGGTTCCCGGAACTGCTGGGCTTTGACAGCAAGCTGCTGGCCAACCTGCTGGCTTTCGGCGCGGCGCTGGTGGTGATGATTGGCGTGGCCTGGCTGATCGAGCGGCTGGTGCTGGGCAAGCTGGTCAACCAGGAAGGCATCACCCTGTTGATGGCCACCCTGGGCGTTGCCTACTTCCTCGACGGCCTGGGCCAGACGATCTTTGGCAGCGCCATCTACAAGATCGACATCGGCCTGCCCAAGGACCCCATGTTCCTGCTCCAGGGCACCTTCCCCGGCGGCATCCTGATCAACAAGGAAGACCTCTACGCCGCCGTGATCGCTGCGGCCCTGGTGGTCGGCCTGAGCCTGTTCTTCCAGAAAACCTCCACCGGCCGCGCCCTGCGCGCCGTGGCCGACGACCACCAGGCCGCCCAGAGCATCGGCATCCCGCTGTCGCGCGTCTGGGTCATCGTCTGGAGCGTGGCCGGCTTCGTCGCGCTGGTGGCCGGCATGATCTGGGGCAGCAAGCTGGGCGTGCAGTTCTCGCTCAGCGTGTTGGCACTCAAGGCCTTGCCGGTGGTGATCCTCGGTGGCCTGACCTCGGTGCCCGGCGCCATCCTCGGCGGCCTGATCATCGGCGTGGGTGAGAAGCTGTCGGAGGTCTATATCGGCCCCAGCCTGGGCGGTGGCATCGAGATCTGGTTCGGCTATGTGCTCGTGCTGCTGGTGTTGCTGGTGCGGCCGCAAGGGCTGTTCGGCGAAAAGATCATTGATCGGGTCTGAGCATGTTGTACCGAGAGAACGGCCAGTTCAAGACCAGCTACCGCAGCGACAGCCAGGTCTTCCCGATCGCACAAGACCGCATCGGCATCTGGCTGCTGCTGGCCTTTGCCGTCATCGGTGTGCCCCTGCTGGCCGACGAATACATGTTCCGGGCGATCTTGATCCCCTTCCTGATCCTGGCCCTGGCCGCGCTGGGCCTGAACATCCTGGTCGGCTACTGCGGCCAGATTTCGCTCGGCACCGGCGCCTTCATGGCCGTCGGCGCCTATGCCGCCTACAACTTCATGGTTCGTATCGAGGGCATGCCGCTGCTTGGGGCGGTGCTGCTGGGCGGGGCCTGCGCCACCGTCGTGGGCGTGGTGTTCGGCATCCCCAGCCTGCGCATCAAGGGCCTCTACCTCGCGGTGGCCACGCTGGCCGCGCAGTTCTTCACCGACTGGGCTTTCCTGCGCGTCTCGTGGTTCACCAACAACTCGTCCTCGGGTTCGGTCTCGGTGTCCAACCTGAACCTCTTCGGCATCGCCCTCAACACGCCGATGGAGAAGTACCTGCTGTGCCTGGGCTTCCTGATCGTGTTTGCGTTGGCCGCCAAGAACCTGGTGCGCGGTCACATCGGCCGCGAGTGGATGGCCATCCGCGACATGGACGTGGCCGCCGCCGTGATCGGCATCCGCCCGGTCTACGCCAAGCTGACCGCCTTCGCCGTCAGCTCCTTCATCGTCGGCGTGGCCGGTGCGCTGTGGGGTTTTGTGCACCTCGGCTCCTGGGAGCCGGCGGCGTTTTCGATCGACCGCAGCTTTCAGCTGCTGTTCATGATCATCATTGGCGGCCTGGGCTCCATCATGGGCAGCTTCTTCGGTGCTGCTTTCATCGTGATCTTGCCGATCTTCCTGAACCAGGCCCTGCCGGCTTTGGGGGCCCTGGTTGGCGTGAGCATCAGCACCGCCACCGTGGCCCACACCGAGTTGATGATTTTCGGCGCCCTGATCGTCTTCTTCCTCATCGTCGAGCCGCACGGCCTGGCCCGGCTGTGGTCGATCGGCAAAGAGAAGATGCGCTTGTGGCCCTTCCCGCATTGAGTTTCGAAGTGTTCGGATGGCCGACGGGCCGCCTGATATGACAAGCACTGACGAGTGCGCTTGACGTGTTTTACCTCTGGAGGCAATGACCCATGAAGTTCCAATCGATCGCGCTGGCGGCCACGCTGGCGACACTGAGCAGCCTGACCCCGACTGCGGCCCTGGCCCAGGAAAAGGTCCAGTTCTTCCCCAGCCTGACCGGCCGCACCGGGCCCGTGGCCCCGAACGCCACGCCGTTCGCCAATGGCTATGCCGACTACATGAAGCTGGTGAACGCCCGCGGCGGCATCAACGGCGTGAAGACGCTGGTGGAAGAGTGCGAAACCGCCTACGCCACGGATCGCGGCGTCGAGTGCTACGAACGCCTGAAGGGCAAGCATGGTGGCGCCACCGTGTTCCAGCCGCTGTCCACCGGCATCACCTTCGCGCTCACCGAGAAGGTGCCGAACGACAAGATCCCGCTGATCACCTCGGGCTACGGCCGCAGCGACAGCGCAGACGGCGGTGTCTTCAAGTGGAACTTCCCGCTCATCGGTCATTATTGGGTGGCCGGCGACACCGTGTTGCAGCACATCGCCAAGAAGGAAGGCGGCTGGGACAAGCTCAAGGGCAAGAAGATCGGCGTCGTCTATCACGACAGCCCGTTCGGCAAGGAATTGCTGCCCATCATGCAGGAGCGCAGCAAGATGCACGGCTTTGAGCTGCAGATGCTGCCCGTGCCCGCGCCTGGCGTCGAACAAAAGGCGATCTGGCTGCAAGTGCGCCAGCAGCGACCCGACTTCGTCGTGATGCAGACCTGGGGCATCATGACGGCCACCGCCATCAAGGAGGCCGTGGCCACGGGCTACCCGCGCGACAAGATGTTCGGCACCTGGTGGAGCGGCGCTGAGCCCGATCTGCGCGATGTCGGTGCCGCCGCCAAGGGCTACAGCGCCGTGATGATGCAGCACGGCGCCGAGCCCGATGCGCCGGTGGTCAAGGAGATCCTGGCCAAGGTGCACGACAAGGGCCAGGGCACCGGGCCGAAGGACGAAGTCGGCCAGGTGCTCTACATGCGCGGCGTCGTCGGCGCGATGCTGTCGGTCGAAGGCGTACGTGCGGCACAGGAGCGCTTCGGCAAAGGCAAGGTCATGCTCGGCGACAACGCGCGCTGGGGCTACGAGAACCTGAACCTGACCCAGGCCAAGCTTGATGCCCTCGGCTTCAAGGGCGTGATGCGGCCCGTGTCCACCAGCTGCTTCGACCACATGGGTTCGGCCTGGGCGCGTGTGCACACCTGGGACGGCGCCAAGTTCACCTGGTCCTCCGACTGGCTGCAGGCCGACGACCAGATCATCAAACCGCTGGTCAAGGCCTCGGCCGAGAAGTACGCCGGCGAGAAGAAGATCGAGCGCAGGACCTCAGCAGACTGTCAGAGCTGATCCAAGCCCTGTCAGACCCTGGTCACCCTGTTCAGGTCTAGGCCACCCCGTTCGGGCTGAGCTTTTCGAAGCCCCGCCGCACCAGCCGGTGCGGCCCTTCGACAGGCTCAGGATGAACGGTATCGGTGGCACTCGAAACACCCGTCATGTCCAACATTCTTCTCAACGTCAACGGCATCGAGGTCATCTACAACCACGTCATCCTGGTGCTGAAGGGCGTGAGCCTGCAGGTGCCTGAAGGTGGCGTGGTGGCCCTGCTCGGCGGCAATGGCGCCGGCAAGACGACCACCCTGCGTGCGGTGAGCAACCTGTTGGCGGGTGAGCGGGGCGAGGTCACCAAGGGCAGCATCGAGTTGCGCGGTGAGCGCATCGAAAAACTCAGCACCTCGGAGATGGTCAACCGCGGTGTGATCCAGGTGATGGAGGGGGCGGCATTGTTTTGCCCACCTGACGATCGAAGACAACCTGATGACCGGCGCCTACACCCGCCGTGATGGCAAGGCCGCCGTGGCCGCCACGCTGGAGAAGGTCTATAACTATTTCCCGCGCCTGAAAACGCGGCGCACGTCGCAAGCCGCCTACACCTCGGGCGGCGAGCAGCAGATGTGCGCTATCGGCCGCGCGTTGATGGCGAATCCGAAGATGGTGCTGCTCGACGAGCCGAGCATGGGCCTGGCGCCGCAGATCGTCGAAGAGGTGTTCGAGATCGTCAAGGACCTGAACCAGCGCGAGAAGGTGACCTTCCTGCTGGCCGAGCAAAACACCAACATGGCGCTGCGCTACGCCGACTACGGCTACATCCTGGAGAGCGGCCGCATCGTGATGGACGGCGAGGCAGCCAACCTGCGCGAGAACGAAGACGTCAAGGAGTTCTACCTCGGCATGGGCGGCGGCGACCGCAAGAGTTTCAAAGACGGCAAGAGATACAGACGCCGCAAGCGCTGGCTAAGTTGACCACCCCCGAAGCGCCTTGGGCGCTCCCCCTCAAGGGGGCGCCGCTGGCGGACCGGCCAAGCCGGATCCGCGGCGTCCGCTTGGACGAGCGCTGCGCTACGCACGGTGCCGTGGAACCCCTGCGATGAATGCAACCGACCCCAACTTCGGCTTCGCGCTGCCGCCGTTCAATGCCGCTGACGCACTCGTCAGCCTCAAGCGCCAACTGCGCGACTTGAAGCTGGCAGAGCGTGGCGCGGCTTTCGAGCTGCGAGGCAAGCGCGTGGTCGAACTCGCGCTCGAAGACCACTCGATCCAGCTCAAGCTGGCACGCCGGCCGATGTTGACACCCGAGTCGGACGCGCTGGTGCTGACCTCGGCCGCCGAGGTGCGCAAGGCACTCGATGAGATCAAGAAGCGTCTCGCGCGCTGGGAGCAAGAAGAGTGAAGCACGATCTCTACGATGCGCTGGAGGCCCAGGACCCGATGCAGCGCGAGGCGCGCCTGCTGGCGGCACTGCCGGCACAGATTGCGCATGCCCAACGCCACGCTGCGGTCTTTGGCCAGACGCTGGCCGGCGTGGACGCCGCCACCATCACCAGCCGCGCCGCACTCGCCACGCTGCCCGTCGTGCGCAAACATGAGCTGCTGGAGCGGCAACAGGCCGCGCGCGAGAACCGTGCCGGTGCTGGAGCAGGTGCCGCTGCCGACCCCTTCGGCGGCTTTGCCAGCATCGGCTGGCGTGCCTTGGGCTCGCTGCGCCGCGCCCAGCGCGTCTATCAGTCACCCGGCCCGATCTACGAACCCGAGGGCACCGGCGCCGACTACTGGCGTCTGGCGCGCGCGATGCACGCGGCCGGGCTGCGCGGCGGCGACCTGGTGCACAACTGCTTCTCCTACCACCTGACACCCGGCGGCCTGATGATGGAGTCGGGCGCGCTGGCCCTGGGCTGCACCGTCTTCCCCGGCGGCGTGGGCAACACCGAGTTGCAACTGCAAGCCATCGCCGACCTGCGCCCCGATGCCTACATCGGCACGCCGAGCTTTCTGAAGATCCTGGTCGAGAAGGCGGCCGAAGCCGGCGCCGACATCGGCAGCCTGAAGAAAGCCCTACTCGGCGGCGAAGCCTTCCCACCCTCACTGCGCGACTGGCTGATCGAGCGCGGCATCCAGGCCTACCAGTGTTACGCCACGGCCGACCTGGGCCTGATCGCCTACGAGACGTCGGCGCGCCAAGGCCTGGTGCTCGATGAAGGCGTGATCGTCGAGATCGTGCGCCCGGGCAGCGGCAACCCGGTGGCCGAAGGCGAGGTCGGCGAAGTGGTCGTGACCAGCCTCAACCCCGATTACCCGCTGATCCGCTTCGGCACCGGCGACCTCTCCGCCGTGCTGCCCGGCCCGTGCCCGAGCGGGCGCAGCAACACCCGCATCA
>JANNGJ010000194.1:0-2897 GCA_031403815.1 Burkholderiales bacterium
CCATCCTTGAGCGATGCGAGCGGCTGATCGACGGAACCATCGGAACCACGATCGACCTGGTGGGGGACGACGGCCAAATGCACCGCCGCCACTGCCGATTCACCGAACGTGGCTGGCGGATGTTGTTCAACAGTCCCGCCGAGGCCGAAGCGACCGCACTGAAGATGCGCGACCTGCCCTCGGCCACCGTGAAGGCCACCCGGCGCATCGCGCAGGCTGGCGATCGCATCGTCGTCTACCCCGATGTCTTGCACGGGCCGGGTATACCGAGGGGCGTGCGCGAGTTCGCCCTCGCCGCAACAGGCGGACGCATGAGCTACGCCAGTGCCGGGGTCCCGATGTTCAAGGACGGTCGTTTCCTGGGGATCATTAGCGTGGCGCGAGACCGCCTGGGCGACTTTGACGCCAGGGAACGCATGCTGCTGCAGATGTTCGCCAGGCAGGCCGTGGTGGCGGTGGAGAACGCGCGGCTGTTCAACGAGACCAAGGAAGCGTTGGAGCGGCAGACTGCGACCGCCGAGGTCTTGCAGGCCATCAGTCGTTTGAAGGACGACTTGACGCCGGTCGTCAATACGATCCTCGGCTGCTGCCTGCGCCTGATACCTGACCTCGATCTGATTCAGGTCGAACGGGTCGAGGATGAGACGGTGAGCTTGATCGAACTCCGCTTCGGCGCCAACGTGGCGTCGTCACCAATAGGGCCTAGCATCGAGCCGTTGATTCGGAGCTTGTTTCCGTTCCCGGTGACAGGTGCCCCGCACGAAGCTGCGCTGCGCGACGGCCGGGCAGTCCAGTATCGCAACGTCCGCGACGACCCTGATGTGCCACGCAAGATGCAGCGTCTGGCCAAGCAGATGGAACATGCCTATTCGACGATGGTCGTGCCCATGCTGGGCGACGGCCGAGCAGTCGGGGCGCTTGTCGTATCTCGCTCCCGCACGGAAGGGTTCGACGCTAAAGAGGCTGCACTGCTCGAGACCTTTGCCGGGCAGGCGGCGATTGCGATCCAGAACAGCACACTGTTCCGGCAGACCCAGGAAGCCCGCGCCGCCGCCGAAGCCGCCAACGAAGCCAAGAGCGCCTTCCTGGCGACCATGAGTCACGAAATCCGCACGCCGATGAATGCGGTGATCGGCATGAGTGGCCTGTTGCTCGACACCGCCTTGACCGACGACCAGCGCGACTTTGCCAGCACCATCCGCGACAGCGGGGACTCGCTGCTGACCATCATCAACGACATCCTCGACTTCTCGAAGATCGAGGCCGGGCGCATGGACATCGAGGCGCATCCGTTCGACCTGCGCGAGTGCGTCGAGTCGGCGATGGACCTGATCGGCGGCCGTGCGGCCGAGAAGCACCTGGACATTGCGTATGTGTTCGAGGGCGAGGTGCCGCCCGCGATCAGCGGCGACGTGACGCGATTGCGGCAGATCCTGCTCAACCTGCTGAGCAACTCGGTCAAGTTCACCGAGAAGGGCGAAGTGGTGTTGAGCGTGCGGGTCGAAGGCGACGAGCAGACCGGCGAAGGCAGCATGCTGCACTTCACCGTGCGCGACACCGGCATCGGCCTGAGCGAGACCGGCCTGTCCCGCCTGTTCCAGAAGTTCAGCCAAGCCGACAGCACCACCACCCGCAAGTACGGTGGCACCGGCCTGGGCCTGGCCATCAGCAAGCTGCTGGCCGAGCTGATGGGCGGCACCATGTGGGCCGAGAGCGCTGGGCCGGGGCAGGGCAGCAGCTTCCACTTCACCCTGCGCTGCGTGCGCGCTCAGCTGCCCCAAGGCCAGCGGCGCGACTTCATTGGCGAGCAGCCGGCGCTGAAAGGCAAACGCATTCTGGTGGTGGACGACAACGCCACCAACCGGCGCATCCTGGCGCTGCAGACGGCCAAGTGGGGCATGGTGGTGCAAGACACCGAGTTCCCGGCGCAGGGCCTGCAGATGCTCAGCGGCGCGAACGGCGCCCAGCCCTACGACCTGGTCATCCTGGACATGCACATGCCAGGCATGGACGGGGCGACGCTGGCCCAAGCCATCCGCGAAGCGGGCCACACGCTGCCGCTGGTGCTGTTCAGCTCACACGGGCGCAAAGAGACGACCGCCAGCCTGTTCAACGCAGTGATGGCCAAACCGCTGCGGCAGAGCCAGCTGTTCGACACCCTGGTGCAGCTGCTGGCGCAAGGCCAGGCGTCCAAAGCCGAGCTCACCACGGCCAAGCCGCGCATGGACGCCGGCATGGCCGAACGCCACCCGCTGCGCATCTTGCTGGCTGAAGACAACGTGGTGAACCAGAAGCTGGCCATGCGGCTGCTCAGCCAGATGGGCTACCGGGCCGACCTGGCCAGCAACGGCATCGAAGCCATCGAATGTGTCGAGCGGCAGACCTATGACGTGTTGCTGATGGACGTGCAGATGCCCGAGATGGACGGGCTGGAAGCCACGCGGCGCATCGTGCAGCGTTGGCCCGACGCGGGCACGAGACCACGCATCGTAGCCATGACCGCCAACGCCATGCAGGGCGACCGCGAGGAGTGCCTCGCCGCCGGCATGGACGACTACGTGACCAAGCCGATCCGCGTGGATGCGCTGGTGCGGGCCCTGCTCGACGCAGATGCTCGATCGGCCGATTGAGGAGCAAGTCCCATGAAGACTCTCGACGCGGATCCGGCTGTCATCACTCCATCGGTGATGCAGCGCCTGAAGCGCCGCGTCCTCGCGCTGGTCACCGACCCGAATGACCCACCTGACCTGAAGCTGCGCCGGCCCATCGGCGCTGCGATTGCGTTGTCGATACTCGTGACCTACCTGAGTTACGGCAGCTTCTATCTTGTGGTTGGCGCAAGTGCCGCGGCATTCGTGACGGGGGTGGGTGCGATCTGCCAGGCGCTGATCTGCCTG
>JANNGJ010000195.1:0-19320 GCA_031403815.1 Burkholderiales bacterium
CGAACACAACTTGAAGGCCGTCACGATCGAATTCCCGCTGCTGCGTCTGGTGGCGGTGACCGGCGTCTCGGGTTCCGGTAAGAGCACGCTGATGCAGGACGTGCTCTACCCGGCGCTGGCGCGCAAGTTCGGCAAGGCCACGGAAACGCCCGGTTCGCACGAACGCCTGCTCGGCGCCGACTGGCTCTCCGACGCCGTCTTCGTCGACCAGAGCCCCATCGGCAAGACAACGCGCTCGAATCCGGCCAGCTATGTCGGCGCCTTCGACGAGTTGCGCAAGATCTTCGCCGAGGCGCCGTTGGCGCGCGAGCGCAGCTACAGCGCGGGCATGTTCAGCTTCAACGCCGGCGACGGCCGCTGCCCGACTTGCGGCGGCTCGGGCTTCGAGCATGTCGAGATGCAGTTCCTCTCCGACGTGTACCTGCGCTGCCCGGACTGCGACGGCCGCCGCTACCGGGCCGAGCTGCTCGACGTGAAGATCATTCGCGGCGACCGCCAACTCTCGATCGCCGACACGCTGGACCTGACGGTGAGCGAAGCCGTCAAGCTGTTCGCCGAAGACCGCGAAGTGGTGCGCGTGCTGCAGCCCATCGTCGATGTCGGCCTGGAGTACGTGCGCCTGGGTCAGCCGGTGCCGACGCTGTCGGGCGGCGAAGCGCAGCGCCTCAAACTTGCCGGCTTCCTGGCCGAAGCCGTCGGCACTCCTGCGCAGCGGCTGGCGCGCAAGGGCACGCTGTACCTGTTCGACGAGCCGACGACAGGCCTGCACTTCGACGACATCGCCAAGCTGATGCGCGCGCTGCGCAAGCTGCTCGACGCCGGGCACTCCATCATCGTCATCGAACACAACCTCGATGTGATCCGCGCCGCCGACTGGGTCATCGACCTAGGGCCCGAAGGTGGCGAGGCGGGGGGCGAGTTGGTATTTGCGGGTACCGCGGAAGAGATTCGCCATCACCCCGCTTCACACACCGGGCGCGCGCTGGCCGACTACGAAGTGGCGCTCGGCCTGGTCGTTCGCGTCGAAGAAGGTCGGCCGCTGCAACAGGTGATGCGCGCCGCGCGCCGCCGTGCCCCGATCGACGAGTCGATCCGCATCGTCAACGCCCGTGAGCACAACCTGAAGTCGCTCGACGTCTCGATCCCGCGCGGCAAGTTCAGCGTCATCACCGGCGTGTCGGGCTCGGGCAAGAGCACGCTGGCATTCGACATCCTTTTCAACGAAGGCCAGCGGCGCTACCTCGAATCGCTCAACGCCTATGCGCGCAGCATTGTCCAGCCGGCGGGGCGGCCCGAAGTCGATGCGGTCTACGGCATCCCGCCGACGGTGGCGATCGAGCAGCGCCTGTCGCGCGGCGGGCGCAAGAGCACGGTCGCCACCACCACCGAGGTCTGGCATTTCTTGCGTCTGCTGTGGGTCAAGCTCGGGTTGCAACACTGCGCCAAGGACGGCACCGCCGTGCGGCCGCAGAGCGCCGAGAGCATCGCCGCGCAACTGCTGCGCGACCACAAGGGTCAGCATGTCGGCCTGCTCGCGCCGCTGGTGGTGGCGCGCAAGGGCGTCTACACCGACCTGGCCAAATGGGCCAAGGCGCGCGGCCACTCGCACCTTCGCATCGACGGCGAGTTCGTCAAGGTCGATCCCTTCCCGCGCATCGACCGCTTCAAGGAGCACACCCTCGAGCTGCCGGTCGGTGACCTGGTCATCGACCCGGCACACGAGGCCGAGTTGCGCGAGCTGCTGACCAAGGCGCTGGACCTCGGCAAGGGCGTGATGCACCTGCTCGCGCCGCTCGACGGCTTGCAACACGCGATGGCGCAAGGCACGTCAACGCTGGGCATCGGCACGGTGAAGGTCTTCTCGACCAAGCGCGCCTGCCCAACCTGCGGCACCAGCTACCCCGAGCTCGACCCGCGGCTGTTCTCCTACAACAGCAAGCACGGCTGGTGCGGCCATTGCGTCGGCACCGGGCTGGCCTTGACGCGCGAGCAACGCAAGGCCCTCGACGACTCGAAGAAGGACGACGACAACCAGGGCCGCGAGAAAGCCTTCCCGTCCGAGGAAGCGGAAGTCGAGGGCCTGCCGGGCGAGGCCTGCCCGGTCTGCGAAGGCACGCGGCTGAACGCCACCGCGCGCGGCGTGACCTTCGACGGCCAGCCGATCGGCAGCGTCGCGGCCTGGTCGGTGCAGGACGCGCGGCGCTGGGTCGGCGGCCTGGCACTCGCTGGCCGCGATGCCGAAATCGCCCGCGACGTGGTCAGCGAAATCCTGAGCCGCCTCGACTTCCTCGAACAGGTCGGCCTGGGCTACCTGACGCTGGACCGCGCCGCGCCGACGCTGAGCGGCGGCGAAGCCCAGCGCATCCGCCTGGCGGCGCAGCTCGGCAGCAACCTACAGGGCGTGTGCTACGTGCTCGACGAACCCACCATCGGCCTGCACCCGCGCGACAACCGCATCCTGCTCGATGCCCTGGCCACCCTCAGTGCACGCGGCAACACGCTGGTGGTGGTGGAGCACGATGAAGACACGATCCGCCGCGCCGATCACCGCATCGACATCGGCCCCGGCGCCGGCACGCGCGGCGGCCGGCTGGTGGCCGAAGGCAGCGTGGCCGACCTGTCGGCGCAGGCCGATTCCGTCACCGGGCGCTTCCTCGCGCACCCGCTGAAGCACCCGCTGCAGGCGCGGCGCAAGATCGAGCGCGACGCCAAGGCGATGCAGTTGCGCGGCGCCTCGCTGCACAACCTGCAGAGCATTGATGTCAAGGTGCCGCTGCAGCGCTTGGTCGCCGTGACCGGCGTCTCGGGCTCGGGCAAGAGCACGCTGGCGCGCGACGTGCTGCTGGCCAATGTGGCGGCGCGCGTCAGTTCACGCGGCAAGGCCGCCGTCACCGGCTGCACGGCGCTCGAGGGCTGGCAGGCCGTGGAGCGCGTGCTCGAAGTCGACCAGACGCCGATCGGCAAGACGCCGCGGTCCTGCCCGGCCACCTACATCGGCTTCTGGGACGCCATTCGCAAGCTGTTTGCCGAAACGCTCGAAGCCAAGGCGCGCGGCTACGCCCCGAACCGCTTCTCCTTCAACACCGGCGAAGGCCGCTGCCCGGACTGCGAAGGCCAGGGCGTGCGCACCATCGAGATGAGTTTCCTGCCCGATGTGAAGGTGCCCTGCGACTCCTGCCACGGCCAGCGCTTCAACCCCGAAACGCTGGCGGTGAGCTGGCGTGGCAAGAGCGTCGGCGACGTGCTGCGCATGGAAGTCGACGAGGCCGTCGGCTTCTTCGCCTCGATGCCGGCCATCGCCCACCCGCTGCAACTGCTGCACGACGTCGGCCTGGGCTACCTGACGCTGGGCCAGCCGTCGCCCACACTGTCGGGCGGCGAAGCCCAGCGCATCAAGCTCGTCACCGAGCTGTCGAAGGTACGTGACGACATCACACGCCGCGGCCAGAAGCCGCTGCACACGCTCTACGTGCTCGACGAGCCGACTGTCGGCTTGCACATGGCCGATGTCGAGCGCCTGATCCGCGTGCTGCACCGCCTGGTCGATGGCGGCCACAGCGTGGTCGTGATCGAGCACGACCTCGACGTCATCGCCGAGGCCGACTGGGTCATCGACCTGGGGCCCGAAGGCGGCACCGCCGGCGGCCGCGTCGTCGTGGCCGGCACGCCCGAGCAGGTGGTGGCCGCGGGCAGCCACACCGGGGTGGCGCTGGCGCCTGTGCTGGCGCGCTGAGGCTGCTCAGGCCGCCGCGAGTTGCGGCGGCAGGGCTTCGCTGGCGGGGTGGCCTGTGATCAGGCCCACAGCGCGGCACTGCATAGCGATCGCGTCTTCATGGTCTCCGAGGCGATCAAACAGGTCGGAGACGCGCAGCAGCACGGTGATCTCCCACTGCGGGTCGGCTGAGCGCAAGGCCAGGCGCACGGCTTCGAAGCCGTGGTCGCGGGCGGCGTCGCGCAGGCGGTGCGCACCGCGCGGCTCTTCCTGCTCCTCAAGCAGCGCCGCGCGCTCAATGCCGAGTTCGGCCAGGTCGCACAGCGCATCGACACTGGCATCGACTGCCGACAGGCCGCGGGCCAATTGCAGGCCGCGCTTGGCGAACCAGACGGCTTCGGCCAGCGCACCAATCTGGCGATGGCAGCGGCTGACCTGCGCCAGCGTCTGACTCAGCAAGCCTGGCTCGCCGGCGGCTTCGGCGGCCTCCAACGTCAGCATGGCATCACGCAGGGCTTGGCGCTTGGTTTCGAGCTCGTGGGTGGAGTTCATGTCAGTCGCATCAAGTAGCCTGGAATCAGCAGCATGCTAGGCAGCGCCCGACCAAACCTGTCCCCCCTGCCCCTGGGGTGCTCCCGCAGGCGCGGGGGGCAGCGCGGCTTTCGCGGTGACAGTCGTGACCAAACGCACGGATGTCAAGCGCCTGACATGTTGCACACGGGCCAGACCGTGGCTTTCCGGCACGACGGCGGTTCTAGCGCCGCGTCAAGGAAAACCACAAGCCGGCAGCACCCCCCCCGCTTCGACAATTGGTCAACGCCTGCCGCAGGCCCCTCTTCCCTTCTTCCTGGAGTTCAGCCATGACATTTCGCTTCCCCGCCCGACCCCTGGCACTGGCGCTGACGGCCCTGGCGGCCTGCGCAGGCGCCCAGGCCCAGACCGTCCTGACGGTTTCGTCCTGGCTGCCGCCGGCGCACATCCTGTCCGAGACTCAAAAGGAATGGTGCGGCGAGCTCGAGAAGAAGACCGCCGGCAAAGCCAAGTGCAACATCCTGCCGCGCGGTGTGGCGGCGCCCCCGGGAACCTTCGACGCCGTGCGCAATGGCCTGGCCGATCTGTCCTACACGGTGCAGGGCTACACCCCGGGCCGTTTCGTCACCACGCAGATGGCCGAGGTGCCCTTCCTGGGCAACTCGTCGGAGACCGTTTCGGTGGCCTTTCAGCGCGCCTATGCCAAGTACCCGGCCATTTCAGCTGAGCACCAGGGCGTCAAGGTGCTGACGGTCTTCACCCACGGCCCTGGCATTGTCTTCAACACCAAGCGCGCGATCGCCAAGGCCGACGACCTGGCCGGGTTGAAGTTCCGCGTCGGTGGCGGCATGGTCAACGAGATCAGCAAGTCGCTCGGCATGAACGTGACGCTGAAGCCAGCACCCGAGAGCTACGAACTGCTCTCCTCCGGCGTGATGGACGGCACCCTGTTCCCGGCCGAGTCGGTCGAGTCGTTCAAAATCGACAAGGTCATCAAGTACGGCACCAGCTTCCCCGGCGGTCTGTACAACACGGCCTTCGTCTTCATGATGAACCAGGCCACCTACGACAAGCTGCCGGCCGACGTGAAGAAGGCCGTCGATGAGCTGTCGGGCGAGTACGCGGCGCGCATGTTCGGCCGTGGCTGGGACAAGGTCGACCGCCGCGGCATGGCCTTCATGCAGGCGGCGGGCGTGCAGTTCACCAAGGCCGACCCGGCTTTCGTCAAGGCGGTGCAGGAGAAGACGGCAGCGGTGGAAGACAAGTGGGTCAGCGCGGCCGAGGCCAAGGGCCTGAAGGATGCCAAGAAGGTGCTGGCCGACTTCCGCGCCGAGATCAAGAAGCTCGAAAAGTAAGCTGCCTGTGCCGCACGCTGCGCTCAAGCGCACGCTCGAAGCGCTGTGCGGCACCCTCGCCGCAGCCGCCCTGTTCGGCATCATGTGGCTGACCCTGGTTGACGTGGCCGGGCGCAAGCTCATCAGCACGTCGGTGCCCGGTTCACTCGAGCTGACAGAGATGCTGATGGTGCTGGTGATCTTCGCCGGCCTGCCGCTGGTGTCCTTGCGCGGTGAGCATGTGGTGTTCGATTCGCTCGACCCCCTGCTTGAGCGCTGGGTTCGGCGCGCGCAGGGCCTGGCCGTCGAACTGCTGTGCGCCGCAGCCCTGGCCGGCGTGGCCTGGCTGATGTGGGTCAAAGCCGGCAACATGATGGCCTACGGCGACACCTCGGCGCAGCTGAAGATTCCCCAGGGGCCCTTCGTCTATGTCATGAGCCTGCTGTGCGGCCTGACCGCACTGGTGCACCTGCTGCTGATTGTGGCCCCCACCGCCCACCATCACCCTGGCGTCGACGAGGCTGGCGGCGCCCTGTGACAGAGTCCCTGATCGGTTTCGGCGCCATCTTCGTGCTCGCGCTGCTGCGTGTGCCGCTGGCGTTTGCGATGGGCTTGGTCGGCTTTGTCGGGCTGGGCTTGCTGCGCGGCTGGCCCGCCACGGCGGCCGGTGCGGCCCAGGTGATCTACGAGAGTGGCTTCGCCTACACGCTGAGCGTCGTGCCACTTTTCGTGTTGATGGGCAACTTCGTCGCCCGCGCTGGGCTGGCGCAGGAGCTGTTCCGCGCGGCCTATGCCTTCATTGGCCATGTTCGCGGTGGGCTGGCGCATGCCACGGTGCTGGCCTGTGCCGGCTTCGGTGCAATTTGCGGCTCGTCCATCGCCACCGCGGCGACGATGAGCAAGGTGGCTTACCCCGCGATGAAGAAGCTCGGTTATGCCGACTACCTGAGCACCGGGGTCATCGCCGCGGGCGGCACCCTCGGCATCATGATCCCGCCGTCAACCATCTTGGTCATCTATGGCATCGTCACCGAAACCCACATCGGCAAGTTGTTCGCCGCGGGCGTCTTTCCGGGCCTGCTGTGCGCACTGATGATGATGGGCGCCGTGGCCTACATCACCTGGCGCGACCCCGCCGCTGGGCCGGCCGGTGAGCGCACCCTGTGGCGCGCGCGGCTGCGCGCCGTGCGCAATATCTGGGGCGTGGCCCTGTTGGTGCTGCTGGTGCTGGGCGGCATCTACGGCGGCGTGTTCACCGCCACCGAGGGTGCGGGCATCGGCGCGTCGGGGGCCTTCTTCTTCGCCCTGGCGCGCGGCGCGCTGACGCCGCGCGTGGTGTGGGACATCCTGGTCGAGAGTGCGCGCACCACGGCGATGCTGTTCACCATCCTGATCGCCGCGATGATGTTCGCCAACTTCGTCAACTTCACCAGCATGCCCGGCGACCTGAAGGACTGGATCCTCGGCCTCGGGCTGCCGCCCTTGGCCATCGTCGGCGCCATGATGCTGATCTATGTGCTGCTGGGCACCATCATGGAAGAACTGTCGATGGTGCTGCTGACCATTCCCGTGTTCTTCCCGATCGTGGTCCAGCTCGGTTTCGACCCGGTCTGGTTCGGCGTGCTGATCGTGCTGGTGGTGCAGATCGGGCTGATTTCGCCGCCCGTGGGCATGAACCTGTTCGTGCTCAACTCGCTGCTCAAGGATGTGGCCCTGGCACAAATCTTCCGCGGCGTGTGGATGTTCGTGGCCGCCCTGATCCTGGCGCTGGTAGCGGTGCTCGAGGTGCCGCTGCTGGCTTTGTGGCTGCCCAGCTTCATGCGCTGAGGCGCGTCAGCCGCCATCAGCCGCCGTTAGCGAACCCCATCGCTGCCATCACCGGCCGGGCCGCCTCGCTGCGGCGCAGCGGCGCCGCCGCCATGGCGGGCGCGGCACCCGCCTCAGGTGTCAGCTCCACCAGGTACTGCGGTACCGGCAGGCGCTGCGCCGGCTGGGCCACGGTGGGCAGGCCAGCAGCCTGCCACTCGTCAATGCCCCCGACCAGCCACCGCACCCGGCCACTGGCCAGGCCCGCCAAGGCGTCATGCAGCGCCTGGGCTCGCGGGTCACCCGCCGTGCCGTAGATCACCACGTCGCGCGACAAGTCGATGCCGGCCGCCGACACGGCGCGGGCCAGCGACGCCGTGCCCCCGCCTTGCAACCAGGCCTGCATAGCTGAGGGTGCGACTTGCACAGCCCCCGGAATCAGGGCCGGCGGCGCGGTGCGCACATCCCACACCACGGATCCGCGCGCGACGGCGGCGCGCGCGTCATGCGCCGACAGCCCGTCGGCGAACACAGCCGCAGGCGTGCCGCAGGCCAACGCGGCCAGGAGCACAACGTGGAGACGGAAGGACGCACGCAAGGACATCATGGGCGAGATGGTCGCTGGCACGTCGAACGCCGTCCAATACACATTCGCCATCTGCTTATGGCGCACGCGCATATGCCATGGCCCTCGGTAGCCCAGGGTCTTTGCCTATGTAATTCCCCACTGCCCGGCGACGACGGTCGCGTTTAGCATCCGCGGTGTCTGTGTTTGCAGCGCTCAACCTACGGAGACTCCCCGATGAAACGCACCCTGCTGGCGATGGCCGCCCTGCTGGCCGCCACGGCCGCCGTGGCCGACTACCCTGAAAAACCCATCACCCTGGTGGTGCCGTTCACCGCCGGCGGGCCGACCGACAAGGTGGCCCGCGATCTGGCCGAAGTGCTGCGCAAGGGCCTGAACAACCAGACCATCGTGGTCGAGAACGTCGGCGGTGCTGGCGGCACCCTGGGCGCTGGCAAAGTGGCCAAGGCCGCGCCCGATGGCTATACCCTGCTGCTGCACCACATTGGCATGGCCACCTCGCCCGGCCTGTACCGCAACATGCCCTACAAGACGCTCGACGACTTCGAGTACCTGGGCATGGTCAATGAAGTGCCCATGACCCTGATCGGCCGCACGACGCTGCCGGCCAACAACTATGCCGAGCTGGTGAAGTGGCTGGAGGCCAACCGGGGCAAGATCAACCTGGCCAACGCCGGCCTGGGCGCCGCCTCGCACCTGTGCGGCCTGCTGTTCCAGCAAAGCCTGAAGATCGATATGACCACGGTGCCTTACAAAGGCACTGGCCCGGCCATGATCGACTTGCTCGGCGGTCAGGTCGACCTGATGTGCGACCAGACCACCAACACCAGCAGCCAGATCGAGAGTGGCAAGGTCAAGGCCTTCGCCGTCACCACCCTCAAGCCGCTGACGACGCCTGCGCTGGCCAAGTTGCCGACCCTCGATGGCGCCGGTCTGAAAGGCTTCAACGTCAGTGTCTGGCACGGCCTGTACGCTCCCAAAGGCACGCCCAAGGCGGCGCAAGACAAGATCAATGCCGCCTTGCGTGCAGCGCTGAAGGACCCCGAGTTCATCAAGCGCCAGGAAGCGCTCGGTGCCGTCGTCATCACCGACGCCCGTCTGGCGCCGGCCGAGCACAAGAAGTTCGTCGAAGCCGAGATCGCCAAATGGGGTCCGGCCATCAAGGCCGCGGGGCAGTACGCGGATTGAGCACTGTGCCGCAGGGCGGCGCGGGCATTGGCGCCCGGCCAGCCATTGCAGCAAGCTGAGGCAGCTCTGACACCGGCGTGAGCCTCAGCGCAGCGGGCACTCAGTCTTCACGTTGCCAGGCGACGCCGTCCTCTGTCAGCACGGCGTCGAGCGGCACATCGTGCGGCTCGGCTTCGAGCCAGGGCACAAAGCCGTGGGCATAGCCGACGCCGACCGTGAAAGGCCGCGGCTCAAGCGTGGCCAGGGTGCGGTCGTAGAAGCCACCGCCATAGCCCAGGCGCATGCCCATCGGGCCGAAGCCGACGCAGGGCACCAGCAGCATTTGCGGCTCGAACGGGTCCGTGTCCTTGGGCTTGGGGATGCCGTAGGCGTCCTCCTCCATCGGACAGCCCGGGTACCAAACGTGAAAGCGCAGGCGCTTGGTCTCGCGGTTGATGACGGGCAGACCGATCTGGCGGTGCCGCCCCTTGACGTCCTCGCCTTCGGTCCAGCGGTAGAGCGCGGGCAGGGCATCAAACTCGCCCTTGATCGGCCAATAAGCGCCGATCGCCGTCTCGTCGCGGTTGACCAGCCAGACCCGCAGCACCTCCTGCAGGTGCATCGCGCGCTGGTGGCGGTCATGCAAAGCGACGCGCTCAGCCTGCAACTGGCGCCGCAGCAGCTTCTTGTCGCGCGTCGGCTGGAGGTTGAAGTCAGGGGTCATGGGCGGCGGCGCAAAGGGGACAAGCGCGCATTGTGCCCACGCCGCCCCAGCGCGTCAGACGCCGTTGCGGCAGCCGCCAGCTTGGCATGCCCTGGCCGACGCACTGCGCGCCATGGCCGCCAAAGCGTCAGCGGCGCCACACAAGGCGCGGGCAGCTCGACCCCAAGCCCAGGCTAGCAAATTGCGGCTCAAGGCGTAACGCACCGCAGGTTGGGCCTGCCAATCCCACACCGCAGGCAGGTCGCGGCGCCAGGATTGCACCACCAGGTCGTCGCCGCGGGCCACGGCCAGGCGCTCGCCGCGCGCCAAGACATGGTCGGCGATGTCTCCGCTGCGGGTCACCCACAGGACGCCCTCGCGGGCCACCAGCCAGGTCGGTTCGGGGGCCACCAAACGTTGCACATCGTGCATCAATACTTGCTCCATGAAAGTCTCCTGTGTGGACCAATTTCGTGGTGCAATCATGTACGGGAAACGACTTGGCGTCGAATGAGATCTGGTGCTTCGATTAATGTTCAATCGGCATGAATAGACCGTTCCATCGGGCGCTCGCCGTGGGCCCCCTGCGGGCCTTTGAAGCGGTGGCCCGACGCGCCAGCTTCTCGGCCGCCGCCGAAGAACTGCACCTGACGCAGCCAGCCATCAGCCGCCAGATCAAGGGGCTGGAAGACGAGCTGGGGGCGCCCTTGTTCAACCGCGGCACGCGCCGGGTCGAGCTCACGGTCGCTGGCACGCAGCTGCTGCGCAGCGTCATTCCCTTGCTGCAGCGCCTGGACATCACCGTGCGCCAGATCCGCAGCGCACGCGCGCGGCGCCACGTCAGCATCACCACCTTCGCATCGTTTGCCTCCCTCTGGCTGTTGCCGCGCCTGGCGCAGTTCCAGCGCGAGCACCCCGACATCGACATCCGCATCTCGGCCAACGATGTCCTGATGGAGGTCGACGATCCCGACATCGACCTGGCCCTGCGCTATTGCCATCCTGACGCCGCGCCCGCCGGCGCCACGCGCTTGTTCGGCGAAGTGGTCACGCCCGCCGTGGGCCGCGGCCTGGCTGAGCAGGCGCAGCGCGGCCAGGCACCGCCACTGGCCGTGCCGGCCGATCTGGCGCATCACACCCTGATCGAAGGCGACAACGTGCAGCCCAGCAGCAGTTGCCGTTCCTGGCGCCAGTGGCTGCGCGAACAAGGCCTGCCGCTGCTGGAACCCCAGCGCGAACTGGTCCTGAACTACGACTACCAAAAGGTGCAGGCGGCCTTGTCGGGCCAGGGCGTGGTGCTGGCCCGCCTGCCCCTGGTGGGCGAATCGATCGAGCGCGGCGAATTGGTCGAGCCCTTTGGCAGCGCCGGCCGCATGCGCTCGCCCTTCGCCTACTGGCTGATCGAATTCCAAAACGGCCAGGCAGCGCGGTCCGAAGTCGCACTGTTTGCACGCTGGCTGGTCCTGCAGGCCGCGCAAACCCGTCAAGCGACCGATATCGAGGTCAACGCCGCGCCCGCATGAACCATTGGTAAGCCTGACAATCCCACCCGAGCCGCGCTGCGGCAGCCCTGCTTTGCGATCGTTCTCCTGACCATGCCGACCCGACCCCCGATGACGCCCCGCCGATTGCGCAGCTGGCTGGCCGCGCTGCTTTTGTGCGTGGCCACGGGGCCCGCCACCGCCCAGCCGCTGCCAGCCGACCTGGCAGTCGACGCCCGCGATGCCCTGCGCAAGCGCGACACGCCGCGCCTGACACAACTGCGCGAACGCGCCCTCAGTCAGCAGCACCCCTTGGCGCAATGGGTTGACTACTGGGAACTCGGCAATCGACTGGCCCAGGCACAACAGCCCGAGCTCGACGCCTTTTATGCCCGTTGGCGTGGCACCTATGTCGAAGACCGGCTGCGCAACGACTGGCTGCTAGAACTCGGCAAACGCCGCGACTGGGTGAACTTCACCCGCGAGTTCCCGCGCTTTCGCATGAACGACGACCGCGAGGTCACCTGCTATGCGCTGCTGACAGAACAGCTGGAGGCGAAACAGGCTGAGCGGGCATTGCCCGACAGCTTCAAGCCCCGCGCGCTGGACGCCTGGCAAGCACAGCGCGATCTCGACGACGGCTGCCACCAGCTCGCGACCAGCCTGGTCGAAGCGCGCGTCTTCAACGCTGAAGATGTCTGGGCCAAGGCGCGCAGTGCCACCGAAGCCAATCGACCGCGCGCCACGCGGGCGGCGGCGGCCCTGGTGGCCCCGGCACTGCAGGCCCAAGTGGCCCAGGCGCTCGATAACCCCGGGCTGTACCTGAACGCCGGCGCCACCGTGGGCACGCGTAACCACAGCGAGGTGGCGGCGATGGCGTTGGCACGCGTGGCCGCCAACGACCCCGAGGTGGCCGCCGCCTTGCTGCGTGAGCGCTGGCAGCAACGCCTGCCCAAGGACCTGGTGGTCTGGTCGTGGGGCCAGGTCGGTCGGGGCGCCGCATTGAAGTTGGCTCCTGAAGCCGCGGCCCACTTTGCGGCGGGCTGGAGTGAGGCTGCACTGGCCAAGATTGCGCCTGCCTGGAGCGACGACGTGCTCGCCTGGAACGTGCGTGCAGCCCTGCGCAGCCCAGCGGGCGGCGAGCGCTGGCGCACGGTGCAGCGCTCCATCGACCACATGGGCAGCGCCGAGCAGCGCGACCCGGCGTGGCGCTACTGGCAAGCCCGCGCGATGCGTGAAACCGCGGCGCCCGGCGCTGCCGGCGACCGACCGCTCACGCAGGCGCTTGCGGCCTTGCAGCAGCTGGCCGGCGAACTGCACTTCTACGGCAAGCTGGCCAGCGAAGACCTCGGCCAGACGGTGGCGCTGCCGCCCTTGCCCGCCCCCTTGAGCGAAGCCGAGCGTGCCGCGGCGAACAATCTGCCGGGCCTGAGCCGCGCGCTGCAACTGATCGCACTCGGGCTGCGCAACGAAGGCGTGCGCGAGTGGAACTTCAGCCTGCGCGGCATGAACGACCGCGCCCTGCTCGCAGCGGCCGAGCGCGCCTGCCAGCGCGAAGTCTGGGATCGCTGCATCAACACCAGCGACCGCACCCGCACCGAGGTCGACCTGAACCAGCGCTTCCCCATGCCCTTCCGTGCCGACGTGGTGGCCAAGGCCGCCGAGATCGGCCTGGACCCGGCCTATGTCTATGGCCTGATACGCCAGGAGTCGCGCTTCATCATGGACGCGCGCTCCAGTGTCGGCGCCTCGGGCCTGATGCAGGTGATGCCAGCCACAGCGCGCTGGACGGCCAAGAAGATCGGTCTGCCCTTCAGCGCCGAGATGATCACCGACAGCGACACCAACCTGCGCATCGGCACTGGCTATCTCAAACTCGTACTCGACGATTTCGACGGCTCGCAGCTGCTGGCCGCCGCGGCCTACAACGCCGGCCCGAGCCGGTCGCGGCGCTGGCGCGAAGGCGCACTCATTGAACCCGCGATCTGGGCCGAGAACATCCCGTTCAACGAGACGCGTGACTACGTCAAGAAGGTGCTGTCCAACGCTACCGTGTATGCGGCGCTGCTGGCTGGCCGTGCCCAGGTGGCGGCCGCGCCGCCAGCGCTGCCCAGCAGCGCGCCGGTGGCCGCCGCGTCCGGGGCCACAGCGTCCGCTGTTTCTGCTGTTTCTGCGGCGTTGCCGGCGAGTGCAGCGGCGGCCGCCCTGCCCGCGCCCGTGGTCGTTGTGCACGCCCAACTGCCTTCCCTGAAAGCGCGGCTCGGTGCGCTGATCGGCCCGCGGGCCAGTTCCTTGCCACCGCCCGACAAGGAATTGCCATGAGCTCGCACAGACCGTTCAGGCAGGCCCCATGAAGGCCCAGCGCATTGCGGTCCTTGGTGGCACCGGTTTCGTCGGCCGTGCGGTCTGTGAGCGCCTGCTGCGCCGCAGCGTCGGCGGCGCCGTCGTCGTGCCGACGCGGCGCGCGCAGCATGCCAACTGCTTGCGGTCGCTGCCGACGGTTGATGTCCGGGTCGCCGATGTGCATGACGACGCCGCGTTGCGCAACGTGCTGAGCGGTTGCGACAGCGTCATCAATCTCGTCGCCATCCTGCACGGCAGCGCCGCAGCCTTCGACCATGTTCATGTGGCCTTGCCGCGCCGCCTGGCCGCAGCCTGTGCCGCCGCCGGCATCCGCCGTGTGCTGCATGTCAGCGCACTCGGCGTGGGCGAGCATGCGCCGTCGAACTACCTGCGCAGCAAGACCGCCGGCGAAGCCGTGCTGCGCGCCGCGCCGCTCGACCTGACGCTGTTTCGACCGTCAGTCATCTTCGGTGCCCAGGACCAATTCCTCAACCTGTTTGCAAAGCTGCAGGTTGTCGCGCCGCTGATGCCGCTGGCCGGCGCCCAGGCACGGTTCCAGCCGGTGTGGGTCGACGACGTGGCCGAGGCCATCGTGCGCAGCCTGGATGCGCCTGCAACGATCAGTCAAGTGATCGAATGCGCCGGGCCCGAGGTGCTGACACTGGCCGAACTGGTGCGCTTGGCCGGGCGTTGGTCGGGCCATGAGCGGCCGATCCTGCCGCTGCCGATGGCCGTCGGCCGACTGCAGGCCCTGCTGATGGAGTGTCTGCCCGGCCAGCCCCTGATGTCGCGCGACAACCTGGCCTCGATGCAGACGCCGAACGTCGCCAGCGGCACGCTGCCGGGCTTGGCCTCACTGGGCATCACGCCGGCCTCGGTGCACGGTGTCGCACCTGACTACTTGCAGCCGGGCCAGACGCATGCCGAGCAGCTCGATCGCTGGCGTGGACGGGCGCGACGCTCCGGCGCGTGAATTGTTCACGCTGAATGGGGCCCTGAAGTCAGGGGTGCCCCTGGGTCACAGGACAGACAGAGCCGCGTGACCTCCCTAGAGTGAAGGTGTGGATTGAAGAGCGATGGCCTGAGTGGCTCTGGCTTGAAGTCCGACGACAACGATCACTTCACCACTCCAGGGAGATCCAGATGAAGAAACACCTCGCAGCCGCAGCGCTGGTTGCACTGGCCGGCAGCGCAAACGCCGGCATGGCCTTCCTCAATGGCGTTATGCAGTCCGACGACGGTAGTGAGGCCAATGCCTACAACTTCGGCTCACTGAGTGAGGCCCCCGAAGTGCTCTTCGTCAGCGTGGTCGGCGCCGCCGGCAGCACCTTTGAGGAGTACGCCAACTTCAGCATCGACGCACCGTCGGGTGTGAGTGGCTCAGCAAACACCTACGCGCTGACATTCGGAAACGTTGAGCTCCTCGACATCGACAACCTGACAATCCAGGTGTGGAATAACACGCACCCCGGCGGCAGCACCTTGTTCGCGACTTTTGCCGGCGACAACACCACCAACTGGATCGGCACCTTGGGCGCGGGCCAGTACCACCTTGACATCAGCGGCATGTTCGGCCCCACCGCCACCGGCGGACAGTACTCCGTGGCGTTGAATGCGGTCCCGGCCGTGCCGGAGCCCGAGACCTACGCGCTGATGCTGGCCGGCCTGGGCGCCGTGGGCTTCATGGCGCGCCGCCGCCGTCAGACGCAGGGCTGAAGTCCGCTGCGGCGCTGAGGTCCAGTATCAACAAAGGGCGGATCGTCAGATCCGCCCTTTTTCATGTCGAAGCCACGCAACGCAGCACGCACCTACACTGCCGCGCATGAAGATCTATGCCGTCGGCGGCGCGGTGCGTGATCGCCTGCTGGGCCTGCCGGTCAACGACAACGACTGGGTGGTGGTCGGGGCCACGGTCGATGAGATGCTGGCTGCCGGCTACACCGCGGTGGGGCGTGATTTCCCGGTCTTTCTGCACCCGCGGACCAAGGACGAATATGCGCTGGCGCGCACTGAGCGCAAGTCGGCGCCGGGCTACCGTGGCTTCACGGTTTGTGCCGAGTCCACGGTCACGCTCGACGAGGATCTGGCGCGGCGCGACCTCACGATCAATGCCATCGCCCAAGCCTCCGATGGCGCGCTGATCGACCCCTTCGGCGGCCAGCGTGACCTGCGCGCCGGCGTGCTGCGGCATGTATCGGCCGCCTTTGCCGAAGACCCGGTGCGCATCCTGCGGCTGGCGCGCTTCGCGGCGCGCTGGCCCGGGTTTCAGGTCGCGCCGGAGACAACGGCACTGTGCCAACGGATGGTGAAGGACGGCGAGGCCGATGCCCTGGTGGCTGAGCGCGTGTGGCAGGAGCTGGCGCGCGGCCTGTTGGAAGCCAAGCCGAGCCGCCTGTTCGCGGTGCTGCGCGAGTGTGGCGCCCTGGCCCGCGTGATGCCCGAGGTGGCCCGGCTGTGGGGCGTGCCGCAACCTGCCGAACACCACCCCGAAGTCGACACCGGCGTGCACCTGATGATGGTCCTGGACAGCGCGGCGCGGCAGAACGCGCCGCTGCCCGTGCGCTGGGCCTGCCTGGTACACGACCTCGGCAAGGGCACGACGCCGCGCGAGCAATGGCCGCGCCACATCGCCCACGAAGCGCGCAGCGTCAAATTGGCCGAGGCCCTGGCCGAGCGCTTGCGGGTGCCGGGCGATTGTCGCGAACTGGGTGCGGTGGTGGCGCGCGAGCACGGCAACATCCACCGCAGCCTCGCGCTCGGCGCGGCGGCCACGCTGCGCCTGCTCGAGCGCTGCGACGCGCTGCGCCGACCCGAGCGCTTCGAGCTGGCTTTGTGGGCCTGCGAGTGCGACGCCCGCGGCCGGCTCGGCCAGGCCGACGCCGCGTACCCGCAGCGCGCGCAACTGGCCGCGGCCTTGGCGACCGTGCTGGCCGTGGACGCGAGCGACGCCGCCGCGCTGGCCGTCGCGCGCGGCCTCACCGGGCCAGCCATCGGCCAGGCCGTGCGCAGCGCGCGCGAACAGGCTTTGATCGACACGCTGTGACGGGCCGCGCTCTGTGCCACCATTGGCGCAGGCAACCCTGGCGCAGCAGCATGAAACTGGCAGACGGCATCCGCAAGCATGGCTTTCGCAAGTGGTATGAGCGCGAGCTGATGCAGAGCCACGCTCACCTGGTGCTGACCTTCCTGTGTGCCATCGGCCTGTTCGTCGCCTTCGAAGCGCTGGGGCGTTTTCGCTCCTTCAACGACCAATTGACCGACCTCCTGGCCATTGCCCTGTGCACCGGCATCGGCATCTGGGCCTTGCGCCGCTACTTGCGCTTGCTGCTGCATGCCGAAGTCACCGCCCACCAGGCCAATTGCGCCAGCTGCCAGGCCTATGGCCGCTTCAAGCTCGAGAGCGAGAGCGCGACCGACAACTCGGTACTGGTCCGCTGCAACAAATGCCAGCACCGCTGGACCATCACCGACTGATCAGACCAGCGCGCCGATCCCCATCGCGATCAGGCTCAGCAACAGGCTGCTGGCCAGCGGGACGAAGCGTTCGCGGCCACGCCAGCGAAAGCTGAAGTCGCCCGGCAGGCGGCCCAGCCCGACCTTGCGCAGCCAGCCGGCCAGGCCGTTGACGAGCACGAAGGCGAGCAAGAAGACGATCAGCCAACGCATCGAACACCCGATCTCACAGACGCTGGCTGCGGCCCTTCGACAGGCTCAGGGTGGCTGGGTCCTGCGCGCACCGCCGAATTTCTCACAACCGGTGGCTGCGGTCGCCGGCACGAAAACCCAGGGCGTCGAAGGCCGCGACCCCGCGCGCCAGGCCGATGACCTTGAACAACTCGCCCATCTCGTGCTCGGCGATGAGCTTTTGCGCTGCTGCCAGCGTTGGCCAATCGCTGCGCTGCTGGGCCTCGGCCATCAAGGCGGCGAAGCCCAGATTCAGCAGGAAGCGCGCCTGCGAGGTGTAGCCCAACACCTCGAAGCCGGCGTCCTGCGCAGCCAACGCAATGCCGCTGAAGTTCACATGGGCGGTGATGTCCTTGTCGCCGATGTCGCTCAGCGGGTCGCTGTCGGCGCGGTGCCCGCGGTGGCACATCAGGGTGCCGCCGAGCCGCTCGGGCAGGTAGTACTCGGCATCCGGGAAGCCGTAGTCGATGAAGAAGGCTGCGCCATGCTCAAGGCGCTCGGCCAGAGTGCGGATGAAGGCTTCGGCCTGCGCATGGATTTCGACCGTCGTGCCCGGCACGAAGGCGGCGGCGACCGGGGGCCGCAAGGCCGTGCGCCGGTCGGCAAATCCGAACCCGGCGTCCGCGTCGGTCACGCCGCGCTCGAACCACGCGGCACCGTCCCAGTGCAGCAGTTGAACCGGCATGGCATCCAGCACTTCATTGCCGACGACCACGCCGCGCATCGCGTCGGGCAAGGCGTCGAGCCAGCGCACGCGCTCGCCGAAGGGCGCCAGGCGCTCGCGCTGGCGCGCGCGCAAGCTGCCCGACAGATCGATGATGGTGTAGCGCTGAGCCCGCTCGCCCAGGGCCTGCAACAGTTGCGCCGCGAGCGCGCCGGAGCCAGCGCCGAACTCCCAGACCTCGTCGGTCGCGGTCGCGCCCAGCGCCTGCTCGATCTGGCACGCCAGGGCCGCACCAAAGAGCGGGCTCAACTCCGGTGCGGTGATGAAGTCGCTGCCCGACGCAGGCATGGCGCCGAACTGTCGGCTGCCGCGGCTGTAGTAGCCCAGGCCGGGGGCGTAGAGAGCCAGGGCCATGAAGCGGTCGAAGGGCAACCAGCCGCCGCCGGCTTGCAGCGCGCGCTGCAGCAGCCGTGCCATGGGCGTGATCGACGACAGCGCGGCCGATACACTGTTGATCTGTTCTGTGTCCCCGGGTCCCTGCGCCATCGGCGCATTGTAGGAATGCCCTCTCCCGCCCCCCGTCCCGTCGTGCTGGTCACCGGCGCCGCGCGCCGCCTGGGCCGAGCCATCGCCATCGAAATCGCCCGCTCGGGCTGTGACCTGGCGCTGCACTTCCACCAGTCGGCCGATGAAGCACAGGCGACCGCAAGCTACGTGCGCGCGCTGGGTGGGCGCACCGAGTGCTTCCAGGCCGATCTGGCAGACGAAGCCGCCTGCCGCGCCCTGCTGCCGAGCGTCGTGGCGCGCTTGGGCCGCATCGACGGCGTGGTCAACAACGCCTCGCACTTCGCCTACGACAACACCGAGACCTTCAGCTTTGCTGCGATGGAGACGCACTGGCGCGCCAACACCGCGCCGGCCATCGTGCTGGCGCAGGCCCTGGCTGCGCACCTGCGGGGTGGCAGCACAACCGGTTGCGTGGTCAACCTGCTCGACCAGAAGTTGTGGAACCCGAACCCCGACTACCTGTCCTACACCCTGTCGAAGGCTGCGCTCGAGGCCGCAACCACCTTGCTGGCCCAGGCCCTGGCGCCGCAAGTGCGGGTGGCCGGCGTCGCGCCCGGCGTGACCCTGGTGTCCGGGCCGGCGATGAGCGCCGAAGGATTCGCCGCCGCCCACGCCATGACGCCGCTGGGGCGCAGTTCCACACCGGAGGACGTGGCGCGCGCGGTGCGCTTCATCCTCGAATCCCCGGCCATCACTGGCACCACCATCGTGGTCGACGGTGGCCAGCATCTCGCAGCGCAGT
>JANNGJ010000196.1:0-10685 GCA_031403815.1 Burkholderiales bacterium
ACAGGGTCGGCCGCGCCGGCTGGGTGAAGCGCATCTCGCGGCTTTCGCCGAGGAAGCGGCGGATCACGTCCTTGTAGGCCTCGGCCACCGCGCTGCCCTTCATGTGGATGGCCGGGATGCCCTGGTTGGAGGCGTTGAGCACGCTCTCCGACTCGGGCACGACGCCGATCAGCGGGATGCGCAGAATCTCTTGAATGTCGTCGATCGACAGCATCTGCCCGTTGGCCACGCGCACCGAGTCGTAGCGGGTGATCAGCAGGTGCTCCTTGATGGGCTCCTTGCCGTCGATGGCGCGCTGCGTCTTGGAGGCCAGCATGCCCAGGATGCGGTCGGAGTCGCGCACCGACGAGACCTCGGGGTTGGTGACGACGATAGCCTCGTCGGCATAGTGCATCGCCAGCAGGGCGCCGGTCTCGATGCCGGCCGGCGAGTCGCAGATGATGTATTCCATGCCCATCGCGGCCAGCTCGTCGAGCACCCGCTTCACGCCCTCTTGCGACAGCGCGTCCTTGTCGCGCGTCTGCGAGGCCGCCAGCACCACCAAGTTGTCGGTGTGCTTGTCCTTGATCAGGGCCTGTGACAGCTTGACCTCGTCGTGGATCACGTTGATGAGGTCATACACCACGCGCCGCTCGCAGCCCATGATCAGGTCGAGGTTGCGCAGTCCGACATCGAAATCGATCACGGCGGTCTTGTGCCCGCGCAATGCCAAGCCGGATGCGAAGCTGGCGCTCGTGGTGGTTTTGCCGACGCCCCCCTTGCCGGAGGTTACGACGATGATCTTGGCCATCGAGACAGGGTCCTTTCGGTTGTGTAGGGAAGGGGTGCTGGCGCTCATGCGCGTTGTTCGAGCGCGTTGACTTGCAGGCGCTCGCCCAGCAGCCGCACCATGGCGGCGCGGCCGATCACCGCGGCCGGCAGCGCCACGTCGGTGGTGCGGTAAACGCCGGCGATGGCCAGCAACTGGGCGTCCATCGCGGTGCTGAAGATGCGCGCCTCGGCGTTGCCTGCGGCCCCGGCCAGGGCCCGGCCGCGCAAGGGCGCGTAAACATGGATGTGGCCGTCGGCAATCACTTCGGCGCCGTGGCTGACGAGCGCCAGCACGATCAGGTCGCGGTCGCGCGCATAGATCTGCTGGCCCGAACGCAGCGGCCGGTCGATGATCATCGGCGGCAGCGGCGGCAACTGGACTTCGACCGTGCGCTCGATCACGTGCGGCGGCGCCAATACCGCCTCGCGCGGACGCGCGCCGTCGGGGGCTTCGACCAGGCCGGCCGCAAAGGCCGCGATCATCTGCTCCGGGCTGCCCCCACGCGCGGCCACCGGCACCATGCGGTGGCGCCGAAACAGCGTGATCAGGTCGGCAAAGTTCAGCGCAGACTCGGCGCTGCGCACGCAGGCCAGATCGACTACCACTGGCTCGTCGTCGAACAGGCTGGGCATGGTGCTGGCGCGCTCTTCGAGTTCGGTAGCCAGGCTTGCCAGATCCGTGGTCTTCAGCACCACGGCGATCAGCGTCAATGCCGCGCTGCGCAATTCAAGAACAGCAGCAGCAATTTCGCTCGAGACGACAGCCATGGGGTGAGGAAAAGTCAGCCTGCGATTCTATCGGCCGCCCCAGCGCGGCGACCCCCCTCAACTGAAGCGCTTGGCCCCGTTGACAGGGTCGCTGGCCAGGGCCTCGATGGCGGCGATGAATTCGTCGGGCATCAGGGCCATGCCGGGAGGCTTGTCGCGCAACCAACCACTGACCAAGGGGTCGGTGAGGGCGATCGGCACGTCGAAATAGAAGCCTTCGCCGCGCTCACCGGGCCGGCCCGTGTTCTTGTACTTGAAGCGCTCGCGCCAAAGGCCGTTGCCGGCAGGCGGGTACTTCTCATAGGCGCGGTACTTGTAGCCCAACCAGAAGGAGCGTGCGCCCTTGGCCTCGCCGCGCACCTCGATCACATAGATGTCATTGCCCAGGGCCGCGTCGGAGGCCTCGGGTTCGTTGGAGCTGAAGGAGAACGGCCCGCGCCGCACGTCCCTCATCATGCTGGCGAGCGGCCCATGGTCGTGGGCGATGTGCTTGACGGCGTATGCGGACAAAGGAGGAACCTCGCGGTATGGCCTGGCGGTTGACGGGCACGGCGCGTCAGATTCGCGGCGCCGGTTTGCGGCCATGGTGACACACATATGACGGCACGCTCGATTCCGGCGTGCTCCGTGCGCGCTTCAGTGCGGCGACCAGACGCAGACGGTCTGGCCCAGCGTGAACACCGCCAGCCCCGCCGCAGCCTGCGGCAGGGCGAAGGCAATCTCGCCCGCGGGCGAGATGACGACGCTCTTGCCGGTGGTGGCACTCAGCTCCGGGTAGTTGAGGGTCATGGGCCAGTTGGCTTGCACGACGAAGGCGCCCGTTCGGCGTGCCAGCTGTTGCGCGTGTTGCACGTGCTCGGGCGGCTCGATGTGTTCCCTGCCTTTCTCGGGCGACATCAAGCCGGGCCAGAAGATCAGCTCGGGCGCGTGGCCCGCAAGTTGCGCGCAGACCGCGTCAAGGTCCTCGATCTCGCGGCAAATCACGGCCGTGCAGCGCTGGCCCCGCAGCGTCGCCACCGGGCGCGCATTGCCACGCGCGAAGAAGGTGGCTTCCGGATCGGTCAGGCCCGTCTTCTCGACCACGCCGACGCAGGCGCCGCGCTCATCGATCATCAACATGCTGTTGTAGATGCGCTCGTCGTCGCCGAAGGTCGGTGCGCCGACCACGGCAGCGATGGAGTGCCGTGCGCAAGCCGCGCCGATTGCCGCCAGCCAGCCAGCCACCAGATCCAGCTTCGCGGCGCTTGCGATCTGGCGGTGAAACCCCGTCACGGCGAGTTCGGGGAAGACGCAAAGCGCGGCGCCTTGCGCGGCAGCCTGCTCGAGGGTCATCAGCAACCCCGCGGTGTTCTCGTCACCGGTCCAGTACATCGTCGGCTGGGCGATGGCGAGGCGCAGCGCTGCCGGCTTTGCGGTCGTTGTGTGCGCAGCGGCCATCGGTGGATCGTCAGCGCTGCGCGCGGCCGGGTCAGCCGCGTACGAACAGCGTCACCAGCGCCTCGTCGCCCACTTGCCGGCTCCAGTGGCCGTGCAGCTTGGGGTCGAAGCTGGCGCCTGGCGGCAGCTTGTCGGTCGAGAAGAAGTGCTGGCCAGGTCGGAACACGCGGCTGCTGCCGTCCTGCAAGCCGATCTCCATCGTGCCTTGCAGGATGAAGACCCATTGCGGCGTTTCGGTGCAGTGGAACTCACTGCGAAAGCCGACCGGGCTCTCGCGCAGCTGGCAGCCGTCACTGGCCATCAGCGCCGACAGGCGCGCCATCGGCTTGCCTTCTCTGAGCGCGATGGCCTGCTCGCGCCAGTGCGCACGGCCGTCGGCACCGGTGTCAAGGATGACCTGAATGAAAGTGGGCGGTGCGGGATGGGCGCTCATGCTCGGCTCCAGGTGGGTGGTGATGGCCTGCACCAGCTGCTCGGGCCCGGCGCTGATGTCCAACGTCAAACCATTCTCGTCGGGCTGGGGTGGCTGCAGCGTGGCCAACTGGCTCGGCAGCAACGTGGCTGGCATGTAGTGGCCCTGGCGCGCAGCCAGGCGCTCGGCCAGCAGCGCAGGCATGCCGGCGAGGTGCACCAGGGTCAGGTCGGGCGCGCCGCCCCGCAACGTGTCGCGGTAACTGCGCTTGAGCGCCGAGCAGGCCAGCACCAGGCGTTCGCCGCGCGCGCGGCCGGTGGCCAGGCGCTCGGCGAGGACGTCAAGCCAGGCGGCACGGTCGGCATCAGTCAGGGGCGTGCCGGCGGCCATGCGCGCCACGTTGGCGGGTGGATGGAAGTCGTCGGCGTCGAGGAAGGTCGCGCCCAATTTGCTCGCGAGCTGGACGCCAACCGTGCTCTTGCCACAGCCCGCCACCCCCATCAAAACGATGGCGTGGACGTTCAACGGCACTCCGGCACGGCGCTGGGCAGGGGAGTGCCTGCAAAGTGCGCCTGCAAGTTGTCGAAGGCGCGTGCCGCCATGGCGTGGCGGGTTTGCGTCGTGGCACTGCCGATGTGCGGCACCAGCACCACGTTGTCGAGAGCGCGCAGGGCCTCGGGCACCTGCGGTTCATTCTCGAACACGTCCAGGCCGGCGCCGGCGATCGTGCCTTGCTGCAGTGCCGTGATCAGCGCGGCCTCGTCGACCACCGAGCCGCGCGCCACATTGATCAGGTAGCCGTCGGGGCCGAGGGTGCGCAGCACCTCGGCATCGATCAGCTTGCGCGTGGCTGCCCCCCCGGGGGTGATGACGACCAGGAAGTCCGAGGCCGCGGCCAACTCGCGCGGGGTGGCGTGGAAGGCATAGGGCAGCGCCGGCTTGGCGCTGCGCGCGGTGTAGCCGATGTGCATGCCGAAGGCGCGCGCACGCTCGGCGATCGCCTGGCCGATGCGGCCCATGCCGACGATGCCCAGCCGCGCGCTCGACATCTTGCGCGCCAGCGGCATCGGGCCGCTGGGCCAGCGGCCTTGGCGCACATATTGGTCGGCCTGCGGAATGCGCCGCGCCACGTTGAGCATCAGCGCCAGCGCCAGGTCGGCCACATCGTCATTGAGCACGTCGGGCGTGTGCGACACCATCACGCCACGCGCCTTGGCCGCGGCGACATCGACGCCGTCGTAGCCGACGCCCATGATGGAGATGATCTCCAGCGCCGGCAGCTTGCCGATCAGCTCGGCGCTGACCTTGGACTCGCCGCTGCCGCAAATGGCGCGGATGCTGGGCGCGATGCGCGCAAAGGCGGCGGCGTCTTCCTCGTGCAGGCGCTCGTGCGCCGTGAAGGCCTCGTGCAGCGGCGCCATCAAAAACGGCGCCAGGCGCGTCACGGTCAGCAGGTCGGGTTTCGATGACACAAGAGCCTTTCACGCAAAGTTGTGTGATGACCGTACGATAGCGCACCCGCAGCCACCCTCGACACGCCATGAACCAGCCGACCCTTCCCCACGACCGCACGGCCATCGTCACCGGCGCCGGCAGCGGCATCGGCCGCGGCTGCGCCCAGGCCCTGGTGGCCGACGGCTGGCGCGTGGCCTTCGTTGGCCGCCGTCGCGAGACGCTTGACGCGGCCATTTCCGAATGCGCTGCTGGCGCCGAGCGGGCCATCGCCGTGCCCACCGATGTGGGTGACCCAGCCTCGGTGGCGGCGCTGTTCGAGAGCGTGAAGGCGCGCTTCGGCCGCGTTGACCTGGTGTTCAACAACGCTGGCGTGTCCAGCATGAGCGCCTTGCTCGAAGACCTGCCGTTCGAGCAGTGGCAGGCCTCGGTCGCGGCCAACCTCACCGGCACCTTCCTGTGCACGCAGCAGGCTTTCCGCCTGATGAAGGCGCAGACGCCGCAGGGCGGACGCATCATCAACAACGGCTCGATCTCGGCGCACGCGCCGCGGCCGAACTCGATTGCCTACACCGCCACCAAACACGCTGTCACCGGCATCACCAAGACAGCCGCGCTCGACGGCCGCAAGTACGGCATTGCGGTGGGCCAGATCGACATCGGCAACGTGGCCTCCGACATGACGGCCAAGATGGTGGCCGGCGTGCCGCAAGCCGACGGCAGCATCAAGTCCGAGCCCCGCATGGCCATGGACAGCGTGGTGACGACCTTCATGACCATGGCCCGCCTGCCGCTGGACTCGAACATCCTCAACGTCACGGTCATGGCCAGCGCCATGCCCTTTGTCGGGCGCGGCTGACCCGCCTTGCCCTTCCGTTCGCACTGAGCCTGTCGAAGTGCCGCGTCAACCATGAGCCGCCGGGCCGTTTCCAAGGCGCATACCGCAGTGCGAAGCACGGAGGTTGCCTGATGAGCCACCACGTCATCACCCTGGGCGAGGCGATGCTGATGTTCGTCGCTGACGATCCCGGCCCGCTCGAGAACGTGCAGCGCTTCTCCAAGCGCACCGCTGGCGCCGAGACGAACGTGGCCATCGGCCTGGCGCGCCTGGGCCTGACCGTGGGCTGGCAGAGCCGGCTCGGTAGCGACTCAATGGCGCGTTTTCTGCTGGCCGCCATCGGCGCCGAGGGGGTGGACTGCTCGCGCGTGGTGTGCGACCCGGCCCAGCGCACCGGCTTCATGTTCAAGGGCCGTGTTGGCGACGGCAGCGACCCGCCAATCGAGTACCACCGCCGGGGCTCGGCGGCCAGCCAGCGCAGCCCGGATGACATCGACGCCGCGTGGATCGCGGGCGCGCGCCACCTGCATGTCAGCGGCGTGTTCCCGGCGCTCTCACCCAACACCCTGGCCGCCACGCGCAAGGCCATGGCCGCCGCCCGCGCTGCGGGTGCAACGATCGGCTTCGACCCCAACCTGCGGCCGGCGTTGTGGCCGTCGCGCGATGTGATGCGCGAGACGATCAATGACTTGGCGGCGCATGCCGACTGGGTGCTGCCCGGCATCGAAGAGGGTCGCCTGCTCACGGGCTGCGACACGCCCGAAGCCGTGGCGCGCTTCTACCGTGAGCGCGGCGCGCGCAGCGTGGTGGTCAAGCTCGGCGTGGACGGCGCCTACTGCGACGACGCCCAGACTGGCAGCGGCCGCGTCGCCGCCTTCCCAGTGGCCGGCGTTATCGACACCGTCGGCGCCGGCGACGGCTTCATGGTCGGCGTGACCAGCGCCCTGCTCGAAGGCCGCTCGCTGATGGACGCCGCTCGCCGAGGCGCCTGGATCGGCGCGCGCTGCGTGCAAGTGCGCGGCGACACCGAAGGCCTGCCGATGCGGGCCGAGCTTGAAGCCGAGCGGCTCTGAGGCGGAGCTTTGCTTGAGCGGGCGGATGGCAATGTGGGCCGGCGCCCGTTGTTGACGTTCGCCGCGTGTATTCAGCGCAGCAAAGGCGCGCCCGGGCAGGCGCCAGCGCGCCACTGTGACGGTCGGTGAGTACACCGACTGCCTTGCGGTGCTCGGACTTGCGGCCGCGTCGAAAAACTCCCGCCGTTCGCTGCGCTCACTGTGGTCAAACAGTTTCGACGAGTCAGTGCACGAAGCGCGCTGCGCGCGCGGGCCGCAAGCCCTGTGCTCCTCAGCGCCACACAGGCGCGCTGGCGCCTGCCCGGGCGCGCCTTTGCCGAACCGGTGGTGGTGCGCGCGCGAGAGCCTCCACGGGTGGCCTTCGCGGCCGACGCCGCACAGCGCCAGCCGCGACGCGCAGACCCCCGCCTCAATCCTCCGGCGCACGCCCCCAGACCGCAACGAAGGCGCGCAGCTTGTGCCAGGTTGGCAGCCGCTCGTCGCTGACCAGATCAAGGAAATCGGACAGGCGCTTGGACTTGACCATGGTGTAGAGCGTCAGCGCGATGGTCGGAATGAAGACCAGCAGGAATATGGCAGTCTTGGTCAGCCACGACGCATCGCTCTCGGAGAACAGGTTCATGCCGAGAAAGCCGGTGGTGACGGTGCCGATGAGGCCGAAGATGGTCACCACCGTCAGGCGCACAACGGTGTTGGCCTGGCGACGCAAGGCGTCGGCGTCAAGGTAGCCGTTCATGTCGCCGATGCGCTCCTTGACCTCGGCGTAGAGCGGGTCGATCTGCAAGTGCTCGCGGCACATCCGCCACAGGGCCCTCACGTGCGCCTGCTCGCTGACCTCGTGGAACCAGTAGCGGTGGGTGAAGCTGAGAAAGGCCACGAAGGCGATGCGGATGCGGCGCTTGAAGCGGCGGATGCTGTCGGGCCGGCGCAGGTCCATCGCCATCAGGGCCTCAGCGAGCTGATCGCTGACCATCAGCAGCGTGGCCTTCTGGAAGTGGGCGATCAGGAACAGCAGGTAGTGCTGGTGGCGAAACTGCGCCAGCACGCCCCGTGTGCGGCAGCGGTAGAACTCATTGGCCGCGTCGCCCACCACCACCAGCGACAGGCCCGAGCACAGGTAGCGCGTGCGCGGTGCGGCGCCCGCAGCGCCCCAGAACCGGTCATAGCAGTAGCGCTGCTCGAAGTCGCCCAGGTGGGCGTCGGCAGCGGGCGCAGCGCGGTCGGCGGCCAGGGCCTGCTCGCCGGCACCGGTGACCAGGCCCAGGCGAATGAAGTCGCTGCGCGTCAGCGCGGCGGGATCATCGACAGCCACGTAGGCCATCATCGGCATGCGGTAGTACTCGATCTGGCGAAAGCGCAGAGCACCCTCCTGGCTTGAGTGGTGGTTCACCAGCGGCGCCAGCACGTACTCCCAATGCGCGGCAAAGCGCGGGGCGCGGTGCTCGGCCACATGGGCCAGGAAGGCGTCGCGCTCGCCCGCGTCGCTGGCCACCAAGACGCGGCCGTCCTTGTCGAGCCACTCGCAGGTCGTCAGGCTGTGCTGCGGTCGGCCGTCGGCATACCAGCCGGCTGGGTAAGCGCGGCCGAAGCGGTACATGATTTCTTCGGCCAGCGGCAGCGGCAACTCATCACCGGCCACTTCGACGTTGAGCAGCACGATGTCGACGCCGTAGAAAAAGTACAGGTCGATGTGCACCACCTCCAGCGTCACCGGCGCGTCGCCCGGCCGCGGCTGCACGCGCACCGCGGCGATGTCATGGCGCCGGAAAATGCGCATCGGCGAGCGCTCGCTCTCCTCGTCGCCCACGCGGCCGGAGCGCCCCTCGCCATACAGGAAGCGCTGCACATAGGGCAGGAAGGCGACGAACTCGTTGTAGTGGCGCTCGTGGAAGTGGCTGGCGTCGCCCGTGAATTCGTCCGATTCCTCGCGCCAGGGCGAGCCCGCGCCCAACTCGCGCAGCAGGCGCCACGGCGCACGGCGTTGCTCGGAATCGTCGGGTGCGGTGGAGATCAGCCGCAGCGGCCACAGCAACACCTGGCGCAGGTGGCGCACGGTGGGAGTGGCCGAGGCGATGTCGGCGCTCGCTTGGGCAGCGGTGGGCGGCATGCGGGCGAGTGTAGGTTTGAGCACCCGCGTTGTCCTGCGCGCGCGCCCGATCACGGGGTAAACCAGCATCCACATCGTGCGCGGCGCGGCCACACTGCGGTGGTTAATTGGCCTGACCAATTGACCAAAACAAGACATGCCCCTGCAAGCCGTCGAATCCAAACGTCTCTACCGCCAGATCGCCGATCAGGTGCGGGGCTTGATTGCTGCCGGCGAATTCCCGCTCGGCGCGCGCCTGCCGCCCGAGCGTGACCTGGCGGCGCAGCTCGGCGTCTCGCGGCCCTCGGTGCGCGAGGCGCTGATTGCGCTGGAGGTGGAAGGCCTGGTCGAGGTGCGCATGGGCTCGGGCATCTATGTCACCTCGCTCGACGCGTCACCGCGTGGCGACGTGGGGGCGGCGCTGGGGCCGTTTGACATCATCCGCGCGCGCGCCCTGATCGAGGCCGAGCTGGCAGCCCTGGCCGCGCGCGAGCACACGCCGGCGCTGCTGAAGAAGTTGCGCGCGGCACTCAAGTCGATGGAGGTCGATATTGCGCTCAGAGTGATGCCGATTCGCGGCGACCGCGAGTTCCACTTGGCGCTGGCCGAGGCCAGTGGCAACGCCGCGCTGCTGCGCGTGGTGACAGAGCTGTTTGACGAACGCAACAACCCGCTGTTCGAGCAGTTGGGGCGCCACTTCGAGAACGCGCGCAGCTGGCGCCAGGCCGTCGCTGAGCACCGCGCCGTGATCCAGGCGGTGGCGGCGCGTGACGTGGCCGGCGCACGCACCGCCATGCGCAGCCACCTGGGCAATTCACATGACCGTTTCGCGGCGGCCTGGATTGAGGCCGCTCCATCAAGGAAATCTGCATGACAACGTCACCGACCCTGGCCTGCACCGTGCACGGCGCCCTCGACCTGCGCCTCGAAGCCCGCGAACCGCGTGCCCTCGGCCCGCACGATGTGCAGTTGCGCCTGGGCGCCGGCGGCATCTGCGGTTCTGACCTGCACTACTACCAACATGGCCGTGTCGGCGCCTTCGTCATCCGCGAGCCGCTGGTGCCAGGGCATGAGGCCTCGGGCGTGGTCGCGGCGGTCGGCACGGCCGTCTCGCGCGTCAAGCTGGGCGACCGCGTCGCCATCGATCCCTCGCACCCCTGCGGCCACTGTGACTACTGCCGCGGCGGGCGCATGAACCTGTGCCGCAAGATGTATTTCCTCGGCAGCGCCAGCATCTACCCGCACGCCCAGGGCCTGTTTGCCGAAGCTTTCGTGATGCCCGAGCGGCAACTCACGCCGGTGACGGAAGCGCACATCTCGCTGGGCGAGATCGCCTGCGCCGAACCGCTGTCGATCGGCCTGCACGCGGTGCAGCGCGCCGGCTCGGTGTTTGGCAAGCGCGTGCTGGTCACCGGCGGCGGCACGATCGGCTGCATGTGCGTGATCGCCGCGCGCTTGGGCGGCGCGGCAGAAATCGTTGTGGCCGACATCGCCGAGCGGCCCTTAAAGATGGCGCTCGCCGTGGGCGCCGACGCCGCAGTGCGCAGTGACCAGGACGCCGCCGTCCTGGCCGACCGTTTTGACATTGCCCTTGAGGCCGCCGGCGCGGCCGCCGCCCTGGCCACCTGCCTGACGGCAGTGCAGCGCGGCGGGCGCGTCGTGCAGGTCGGCACCCTGCCGGCCGAGCTGCCCTTCCCGGCCAACAGCGTGATGGCGCGCGAACTGGACTACGTCGGCGCCTTTCGCGCCAACGGTGAATTCGACCTGGCGGTGCAAGCCATTCGCACCCGCCGCGTTGATGTGCGTCCC
>JANNGJ010000197.1:0-6238 GCA_031403815.1 Burkholderiales bacterium
AAGCCGGTCAACGACGCGATAGCCGCACACACCTACCGCCAAATGGTCGGCGACGGCAGTGCGTGGGAGGGCGACGCCGAGTGGCCAGCCCTGCTGCGTCGTGCGCAACGCCTGTCTCCCGGATTCAAGGACTGAAAGGACTGAAAGGACAACGCCGATGCCCACCCTGCATGTCGAAATGTTCGAGGGCCGCAGCCCGCAGCAGAAGGCCGCGCTGGCCGAGGCGCTGACCGACGCCTGCGTGCGCGTGCTTGGCGCCAGCGCCGCCAGCGTGGACGTGATCTTTCGGGATGTCGCCCGGCACGACTGGGCCACTGCCGGGCGCCTGTGGAGCGACACGCCCGCCACGCCGCCGCCAACCGACGCCGGTTAGTGTTTGGCCCAGCGCCGAGAGCGCGCGAAATCTGGGAGCGGGAGTCTCGACAACAGCCGTCGCACCGGCGCCCGTGGATGAGCAGGTGCGCCCGCACCGCGGCATCGCCGTCACGTCGGCCGCGGACCAACGGCTCAATGGATCAGCGCGGGCGAGGCTTTGCGAAGCCCGCGCCGCCGAGCGCGCCGAAGCCTGGGCTCACAGCGGGGCTTCCAAGTGGCCCGCTGGGCGCGGGTCCGGCGCGCGAAGAACGAACTGAAAGGTTTTGCATTGAGGGCCTTTGCTTTGGTGACTTTCATTTGGCCCTCAAATGAAAGTTACCCGGCCGCCGGGCCGGGACCCGGCAGCGTTGCGCTCCGCCATCAACAGCAAAAACAAGAAATCAAGCCGCGCGCCGCCACCAGTCCCCAGCCAACTCGCGCTGCAGGAACTCGATGAATGCCAGCACCTTGCCCGGCACCAGCTTGGGTGACGGGAACACCGCGTGCAGTTCCTGCGCCGGTACGGCGTAGGGGCGCAACACCGGCACGATGGCGCCGTCGGCCACCGACTCGCGCGCCACGTACCAGGGCAACACGGCCACGCCCATGCCGGCGCGGCAGGCCGCGAGCACGGCCGACAGGTTGTTCGAACGCAGGGCGCCGCGCACGGGCACTGACACGCCCTCGGCAGCGGGGGTGCTGAACTGCCAGCGGTCGTCGCCCTGCACGCTGCTGTAGATCAGGCAGTCGTGCGCTGCCAGCTCAGCGGGGGCCTGCGGCTCGCCGCGCAGCGCCAGGTAGGCCGGTGACGCGGCCGTCAACCAGGGATTGCTGCCGAGGTAGCGTGCGCCGAGCGACGAGTCGGCCAGGCGGCCCATGCGCAATGCGATGTCGATGCTCTGCTCCACCAGGTTGACATAGCGGTCCTCGAAACTCAGGTCGATGCCGATCTCGGGGTGCTCGCGCATGAACTTCAGCGCCAGCGGCGTGACCACGCGACGGCCGAAGGCCACTGAGGTGCTGATGCGCAGGGTGCCACCGAGCTTGCTTTGCAGCAGTGTGGCCAGGTTGTCGGCCTCGTCGATCTCGCGCGCGATGAGCTTGCACTTCTCGTAGTACAGCGCACCCACCTCGGTGGGCGTGACGCCGCGGGTCGAGCGGTGCAGCAAGCGGGCACCCAGGCGCCGCTCGGTGGCCGCCACCGATTTGGTAGCCGTCGGCTGCGTCACGCCAAGTTCGAGCGCAGCCTTGGAGAAGCTGCCGGTCTCGACAACGCGAATGAAGAGCTGCACGCCAGTGATGCGGTCCATGGCCGCGACTGTAGACCGGAACGGGCTCGGTATTCCGCCACGGAATAGCAGTTATCCCCCCACTGGGATTGCCATACCGGGCCGGGGCGCGGACCATCCGGCTAATTAAAAACTGGAGACGCTGATGGCCAAGATGAAAGCCGCAATGGCTGCCGTGCTGGTGATGGAAAAAGAAGGCATCACGCAAGCCTTCGGCGTGCCCGGTGCCGCCATCAACCCGCTGTATGCGGCGATGCGCGAGCGCGAGTCGATCGCCCACATCCTGGCCCGCCACGTCGAAGGCGCCTCGCACATGGCCGAGGGCTACACCCGCGCCTAGGCCGGCAACATCGGCGTGTGCATCGGCACCTCGGGCCCGGCCGGCACCGACATGATCACCGGCCTGTACTCGGCCATCGCCGACAGCATCCCCATCCTGTGCATCACCGGCCAGGCGCCGCGCGCGCGCATGTACAAGGAGGACTTCCAGGCCGTGGACATCGAGTCCATCAGCAAGCCCGTCACCAAGTGGAGCGTCACGGTGCGCGAGCCGGGCCTGGTGCCGCGCGCCTTCCAGCAGGCTTTTCACCTGATGCACTCGGGCCGCCCCGGCCCGGTGCTGATCGATCTGCCCTTCGATGTGCAGATGGCCGAGATCGAGTTCGACATCGACTCCTACGAACCGCTGCCGGTGTACAAGCCCGCCGCCACGCGCAAACAGATCGAGAAAGCGCTCGACATGCTGATGGCGGCCGACAAGCCGCTGATCGTGGCCGGTGGCGGCATCATCAATGCCGACGCCTGCGACCTGCTCGTAGAGTTTGCCGAACTCACCGGCGTGCCGGTGATCCCGACCCTGATGGGTTGGGGCGCGATCCCCGACGACCACCCACTGATGGCCGGCATGGTTGGCCTGCAGACCAGCCACCGCTATGGCAACGCCACGATGTTGGCCAGCGACTTCGTGCTCGGCATCGGCAACCGCTGGGCCAACCGCCACACCGGCTCGACCGAGGTCTATTGCAAGGGCCGCAAGTTCGTGCACGTCGACATCGAGCCGACCCAGATCGGCCGCGTCTTCAACCCCGACCTGGGCATCGTCAGCGACGCCAAGGCCGCGCTCAAGCTCTTCGTGCAGGTGGCGCGCGAGCGCAAGGCCGCACGCAAGCTCAAGGACTTCAGCGACTGGGTCAGCCGCTGCGCCGAGCGCAAGAAGCTGATGCACCGCAAGACCCACTTCACCGAGACGCCGATCAAGCCGCTGCGTGTGTATGAAGAGATGAACAAGGTCTTCGGGCGTGACACGATCTACGTCACCACCATCGGCCTGAGCCAGATTGCCGGCGCGCAGTTTCTGCACGTCTATGGCCCGCGCCAGTGGATCAACTGCGGCCAGGCCGGCCCGCTCGGCTGGACAGTGCCGGCTGCGCTGGGCGTGGTGGCGGCCGACCCGACGCGCACCGTGGTGGGCCTGGCCGGCGACTACGACTTTCAGTTCATGATCGAAGAGCTGGCTGTGGGCGCGCAGTTCCGCCTGCCCTATGTGCAGGTGCTGGTGAACAACAGCTACCTGGGCCTGATTCGCCAAAGCCAGCGCGGCTTCGAGATGGACTTCTGTGTCCAGCTCGCTTTCGAGAACCAGAACGTCGACGACCCGGCGCTCAAGAGCTACGGCGTCGACCACCAGGCCGTTGTGCACGGGCTGGGCTGCAAGAGCGTGCGCGTGACCGACCCGGAGAAAATCGAGTCGGCCTTGATCGAAGCCCGGGCCATGGCGCAGAAGTACCGCGTGCCGGTGGTGGTGGAAGTGATTCTCGAGAAGGTCACCAACATTGCGATGGGCACCGAGATCGACAAGATCAATGAGTTCGAGGACATCGACTGCCGCCACCCCGAGGGCCGTCAGGGCCTCGAGATGGCTGGCCTGCTGGAGTGACCCGCATGCCCAAGTTTGCTGCCAACCTGTCGATGCTGTTCACAGAGCAGCCCTTCCTCGATCGCTTCGAGGCAGCCGCCAAAGCCGGCTTCGCAGCCGTCGAGTTCCTCTTCCCTTACGCCTTCAGCGCCGCCGACATCAAGCAACGCCTTGATGGCAACGGTTTGACGCTGGTGCTGCACAACCTGCCCGCTGGCAACTGGGAGGCCGGCGAGCGCGGCATCGCCTGCCTGCCCGACCGGGTTGACGAGTTCCGCGCCGGTGTGGCGACGGCGATCGAGTACGCCACCGTGCTCGGCGTGCCGCAACTCAACTGCCTGGCCGGCAAGGCACCGGCCGGAGTGGATGAAGCCCTGCTGCGCCAGACCTTCGTGGCCAACCTGAAGTTTGCGGCCGCCGCGCTCAAGCAAGCCGGGTTGAAACTGCTGATCGAGCCGATCAACGGCTACGACATCCCCGGCTTTTACCTGAACCGCACCGCGCAGGCGCTGGCCATCCTCGACGAGGTCGCGAGTGACGCAGAGACGGACAACGCCTATGTGCAGTACGACATTTACCATGCCCAGCGCATGGAAGGCGAACTCGCAGCCACGCTGCAAAAGCACCTGGCGCGCATCGGCCACATCCAATTGGCCGACAACCCGGGGCGCAACGAGCCGGGCACGGGCGAGATCAACTACGCCTTCCTGTTCGGCCACCTCGAGCGCATCGGCTACACCGGCTGGATCGGCTGCGAGTACAAGCCGGCCACCACGACGGAGGCCGGCCTGGGCTGGCGCCAGCGGCTGGCCAGCTAGGGCTACGGGCTATTCTTCTTGTCCGCGCGCACTCGGGCGCGTGACACCGGAGAGGGTCTGAACATGAAGGTCTGCATCGTCGGCGCCGGCGCCATCGGCAGCTTCATCGGCGCGCGCCTTTCCGCCACCGGTACCGTCGAGGTCAGCGCATTGGCGCGCCGCCAGACCGCCGCCGCCCTGAACTTGCACGGTTGGCGCCTGCACCTGGGTGACACGCTGGTGCAGGGCCCTGCACGGGCCTGCGAGCGCGCCAGCGAATTGGGCGTGCAAGACCTGGTGGTGATCGCTGTGAAGGGCCAGTCGCTGCCGGCGCTGGTGGCCGAGCTGCTTGCGCTGATCGGGCCGAAGACCGTCGTCCTGCCGGCCATGAACGGCGTGCCCTGGTGGTATTGCGCCGGCCTGCCCGGCTTCGATGGCCGGCCGCTGCACAGCGTCGATCCCGGTGGGGCCATCGCGCGCGCCCTGCCTTTGGCCCGCGTGCTCGGCTGCGTGGTGCACGCCAGCGTGTTCATGCGCAAGCCCGGCGTGGCGCAGCACCGCATGGGTCATGGCCTGATCGTGGGCGAGCCGCGGGGCGGCCAGAGCGAACGCGCGCAGCGTGTGGTCGACGTGCTGGCGCGGGCTGGCTTTGACGTCACGCACTCGGCCGATGTGCGGCGCGACATTTGGTACAAGCTGTGGGGCAACCTGACCATGAACCCCGTGTCGGCCCTGACCGGTGCGACGGTGGATCGCATCCTCGGCGACCCTGAAGTGCGCGCCTTCTGCTCGGCCACGATGCAAGAGGCCGCCGCCATCGGCGCGCGCATCGGCTGCCCGATCGCGCAATCACCCGAAGACCGGCATGCCATCACGGCCAAGCTGGGCGCCTTCAAGACCTCGATGCTGCAGGACGCCGAAGCCGGCCGCGCGATCGAGCTCGATGCCATCGTGACCGCGGTGCAGGAGATCGGACAGCGCCTGGGCCTGCCCACGCCCAGCATCGACGCCCTGCTGGGGCTGACGCGACTCAGTGCGCGCGTTCGCGGTCTGTATCCTGAAGCACATCGGGCTTGACACGCGCGGCACAGTTGGATATCTCAAAGATATCCACTTTCAGCAAAATCACGTCATGGCGACACGTCACTCCATCGAGCAAATCGCGTTCCGCTACCGCCCCGCAGACAGCACGACTGGCGTGACCCGCGACACCGCCAAGCGAATCGCCGAACGACTTGGCGTCGATGCGACGCAGGCCATTCATCTCGCTCTGCACCACATGGCGGTAAAGCTGCTGCCTCAGTACGAGGCCGACGAAAGTCCTCTGACGGCCGCGCAAGTACGTCAGATCAAGAAGCGCGCGCCCCAAGGCAAGAAGCGGTCGGTGCGTTCCAGTCTGCTCAAGGTGGCGTGTGCATGAAGCACCAGTGGTGGGCCGAGCCCACTGCCGGTGAAATTGTTTGGTGCCATTTTCCTGACGACATCCATCCCCGCGCGAAGCCACGACCTGCGCTGATCCTGGCCGTCTTTGATGACGACGCGCCGCAGTTCACGGTGCGCGTCGCCTACGGCACCAGCCAGAGAACCACCACGTTGCACCGGGGCGAGTTCTGCATCCTGCGACATGAGCAGGCGAACCGTCATCTCCGGTGTCGTGCTCGCCGTCACCGCGACCGCGTGCAGCGCAGCCGAGCTGGCGCAGGTCGACTTCGGCCAAGGTCGCCGCTTCGTCACCGCGGTCGCCGACGCCACCGACGACGTGGGCCTGGGCTCGGCGGTCGCGGTCGCAGAGGACGGCACTGTCTTCGTCTCCTACCTCGCGTTCCCGGAGGAGCTGCCCGAGGGTCAGATCGCTCCGGTCCGCCCCATCGGGTCGCCCTTCC
>JANNGJ010000198.1:0-4032 GCA_031403815.1 Burkholderiales bacterium
GCCTCGATCTTGAAGGGCCGCCAGTCGGCGTCGGAGTTCATGGCCAGGCCCATCGCGCCAGTCAGCTCATACAGGCTGACGATGGTGACCAGCGAGGTGTCTTTGAAGATCGAGATGAAGTTGTTCATGATGCTGGGCACGACCATCGCCAGCGCCTGCGGCAGCACGATCTTGCGCTGGGTTTGCCAGTAGCTCAGGCCCAGCGTGTCGGCCGCTTCGATCTGGCCTTTGGGCAGCGCCTGCAGACCGCCGCGAATGATCTCGGCCATGTAGGCCGCAGCAAACAACGTGATACCCACGAGCACACGCAGCAGCACGTCGATGCTCACGCCGGGTGGCATGAAGAGCGGGAACATGAAGCTGGCCATGAAGAGCACGCTGATCAAGGGCACGCCGCGCACCAGCTCGACGTAGATCACGCAGAAGGTCTTGATGGCGGGCAGGTTGCTGCGCCGACCCAGCGCCACCAGCACCGCCAGCGGAAACGCGAACAGCATGGACAGGGCCGACAACATGATGGTCAGTGGCAGGCCGCCCCAGCGGTCGGTGGGCACCGGTGCCAGGCCCATCACGCCGCCGCCCATCAAGGCGAAGAACAAGGCCAGCACCACCAGCCACAGCAAAGCCAGCCAGGGCTTCCAGAAGGCGCGCATGCAGCTCGCCACCAGCAGCGCCACCAGCGCGAAGGTGGCCAGCTCGGGGCGCCAGGTTTGGTCCAGCGGGTAGCGGCCGAAGATGATGAGGCGGTACTTCTCGACCACCACACCCCAGCAGGCGCCGGTGCCGCGTGCGGCCTGGCAGGCGTCGGCATTGGGTGCGGCCACGGCATCGATGAAGGCCCAGCTGATGAAGCCGGGTAACCAGTACAAAAAGAGCGCTGCCATCACCCCGGTGGTCAGGCTGCTTTGCCAATTGCCGAAGAGGTTGCTGCGCATCCACGGCACCAGGCCCTGGGTGTTGACCGGGGCCGGCCGCGCGGCAATGGCTTGAAAGCTGTCTGCCATCTCATCTCTCCTTGATGGCCGAGCGTTTGTTGTACCAATTCATGAAGCCCGAGGTGGTGAGCGATGTGAAGAGATACACGCCCATGATGATGGCGATGCACTCCACCGCGCGGCCGGTCTGGTTGATGGCCGTGTTGGAGATCGACACCACGTCGGGGTAGCCGATGGCCACTGCCAGCGAGGAGTTCTTCGTCAGGTTCAAGAACTGATTCGTCATCGGCGGGATGATCACGCGCAGCGCTTGCGGCAGGATCACCAGGCGCATCTGCAAACCGCGCACCAGGCCGAGCGCGCTGGCTGCTTCGGACTGACCGCGTGACACCGACTGGATGCCACCGCGCACCACCTCGGCAACAAAGGCCGAGGTGTAGAGCACCAGGCCGAGCAGCACCGCGATGAACTCGGGCGTGACCTCACCACCCCCCGTGACGGCCACCTCCGACACCACGGGCAGCTTCCATTGGCTGGGTGCACCGCCCAGGGCCCAGCCCACCAGGGCCACCGCCGCCACCATCACCATGCCCGGCAAGAAGGTGCGGCGCACCTCGCCTGTACTTTCGAAGCGGCCACGCGCCCAGCGTGCGTAATACCAAGCCAGGCACAAGCCGGCGAGGCCGCCGAAGAAGGTCCAGAGGTGGCCCGGGGATTCCACCGGCCAGGGGAAGGACAAGCCGCCTTTGCTGAGGAAGAACAAGCCGCCGACGGACAGCGGCGAGCCGGGGTCGGGCAAGGCCTCGGTTAGCAGCAGGTACCAGACCAAGAGCTGCAACAGGATGGGCACGTTGCGAAACAGCTCGACGTAGCCGTAGCACAGGCCACGCACGATGGCGTTGTTGGAAAAACGCCCGACGCCGAGCAGGGTTCCCAGCAGGGTGGTCAGCACGATGCCGATGATGGCCACGCGCAAGGTATTGAGCAGGCCGATCAGGAAGGCGCGCCAGTAGGCGTCGATCGACTCGTACGCAATCATGCGCTCGCCGATGTCGAAGCCGGCGGGCTGAAAGAGGAAGTCGAAGCCACTCTGGATCCCCCGCACGCGCATGTTTTCCAGCGTGTTGTGGGCGAGAAACCAGGCAACGGAGGCGATCAGCCCGAGCGCGATGATCTGGTACAGCACGCCACGCACGGCGCGGCTGCGCAAGGACCATTCGCGTTTTTTGGCGGGGGGGGGTCGGGTGGCCATGGGGGCTCCGGAGAAAACCGGTGTCAACGAGGCCTTCGACCCCCCTGTCGGGCGGGAGCGCGGCAGGGGTGGGGGTTGATGGCCCAGCGTCAGCGCAACTCTGCGCTGGGTGCGCGCCTCAGCGAATCGGCGGCGCGTACACGATGCCGCCCTTGCTCCACAGGTTGTTGACGCCACGCGGCAGCCCCAGCGGCGACTTCGGGCCGACGTTGCGCTCAAAGATTTCGCCGTAGTTGCCGACGGCCTTGACGGCGCGGTAAGCCCATTCCTTGTCCAGGCCCAGCAGCTTGCCGGTGTCCTCGGTGGAGCCCAGGATGCGCCCGACGATGGGGTCGGTGCTGGTCTTCATCTGGTCGACGTTGGGCTGGGTGATGTCGTACTCCTCGGCCTCGATCAGTGCGTAGATGGTCCACTTGACGATGGCGAGGAACTCGTCGTCACCGCGGCGCACCATCGGGCCCAGCGGCTCTTTGGAGATCAGCTCGGGCAGGATCAGGTGGTCAGCCGGGGTCTTGGCCTCCTTGTTGCGCACCGAGGCCAGGCCCGAGGCGTCGGTGGTGTAGGCCTGGCAGCGGCCGGCAAAGTAGGCGCCGGTGGCGGCCTCGACCTTTTCAAACACCACCGGCTTGATGTCGAGCTTGTTGGCGCGCGAGAAATCGGTGAGGTTCTTCTCGGTGGTGGTGCCCGACTGCACGCAGACGGTGGCGCCCTTCAACTGCTTGGCGTTCTTGATCTTGCCCTTGGACGGCACCATGAAACCCTGGCCATCGTAGTAGGTGACCACGGTGCTCTGCAGGCCCAGCGAGGCGTCGCGCGTGAGCGTGAAGGTGGTGTTGCGCGAGAGCACGTCGATCTCGCCCGACTGGAGCGCGGTGAAGCGCTGCTGCGCGTTCAGTGGCACCCACTTGATCTTGGTGGCATCGTTCAGCACCGTGGCGGCGATGGCCTTGCAGACGTCCACATCCAGGCCGGTCCAGTTGCCCGCGCTGTCGGCGGCAGAAAAGCCGGCCAGGCCGGTGTTGACACCGCACACCAGTTGGCCGCGCGCCTTGATGGCGTCCAGGGTCTTGCCGGCGTGCGCAGGCATTGTGGCCAGGGCACTTGCGGCCACGAGGCTGGCCAGGGCCAGGCGGGACTTGTTCTTGATCATCAAAGTGCTCCTGCAAAAAAGTAGATGAACTGCTGGGCCCGCGACCGGACGCGCTAGCGGCTGGGACGGTAGCTGCAATCCCCCCATGCAGCAACCGTGCCAATCCCTAGTCGCCATGGCGTCACATCTACCAGTCGGCGCGCGATCAAGTGCGTGCTGCCGTCCTTGGCCTGCCACTGCCCGGCCACGGCCAGCAGGCGCAAGCGCAGCAGCGCTGTGCGCTGGCGTTCGCGCACGTGACGCCAGACGATGATGTTGACGCTGCCGGTCTCGCCTTCGAGCGTGACGAAGATGACGCCCTTGGCGGTCTCGGGTTGCTGGCGCATCGTGACGATGCCGCAGGCCCAGGCGCACGGCGGGGTGCGCAGTTCCGCTCCAGCGTGCAATCCCAATCGCTCGCCCCCACATCGACAGCCCGCACCTCGACGCCATGCCGCACGGCGTCTTGCACCAGTTGGGAGGGCGCATAAAAGCCCATCGGCTGCGAGTTGATGAGCGCGGCCAGAAAGATCGCCGGCTCGTGGCACTTCATCCACAGGCTGATGTAGGCCAGGAGCGCAAAACTGTAGGCGTGGCTTTCAGGGAAGCCGTATTCGCCGAAGCCGCAGATCTGTTTGAAGATCGCGTCCGCAAACTCCGGGTCGTAGCCCTTCTTCGCCATGCCCTCCTTGATGCGCGTCTCGAACTGGTCAACA
>JANNGJ010000199.1:0-1684 GCA_031403815.1 Burkholderiales bacterium
CACGCCGCCGATCGTGAAGCCGTAGCCCCAATGGATGTCGGGCATCGCGAGGCCGAAGGCCGGCGACACGATGCGGTCGACCCAGGGGAACCAGGCCATCAGCAGGCCGAGCGGAATGCCGACGCTCACCGCCAGCACGAAGCCCATGGCAAAGCGCTGCAGGCTCGACAGAAGGTGTTCGTGCAGCACGTAGCCAGCGAACGGCGTGGTGAGCAACTGGCCGAAGCGCTCGACGACATCCCACGGCGTGGGCAGGAAATCGCGCGAGGTGATGCCCGAGGCGGCGGCCAGGGTCCAGACCGCGAGAAAGCTCACGGCCCCGGCGGCCGAGAGGCGCCAAAAGCGCGCGGGCTCGAGCGGCGGCTGCAGCATCAGAGCGCCTTCCAGGGCATCACGCGGCGCTCGATCCAGCCCAGCCCGAGCGTCATTAACCAGCCGCACAAGGCCACGCTGAGCATGCCCACCAGGATCATGGCCGGGTAGATGTCTTGCGCCGCCTGGTTCAGGATGGTGCCCAGGCCGGCCACCGCGCCCACCAGCTCGGCCGCCACCAGCGTGGTCCACGAGGCCTGCAGGGACAGGCGCAAGCCGGTGAAGATGCTCGGCAGCGCGCCGGGGATCAGCACCTCGCGCCAGTAGCGCCAGCCGCGAACATCGAGCATGGCGGCGGCCTCGAAGATGGGCTTGTCGATCTGCCGCACCCCGGTGTAGCTGTTGATGACCGAGGGCACGAAGGCGGCGAAGAAGATCACCATCATCTTGGCCGCATCGCCCAGGCCGAGCCAAACGATGGCCAGCGGAATCCAGGCCAGCGGCGGGATCGGCCGCAGGATCAGAAAGATCGGGTTGACGAAGGCCTCGACGCTGCGGCTGGCCCCCATCGCCAGGCCCAGCACCACTCCGATGGAGGCGGCCACGGCGAAGCCCATCGTCACCAGGAGCACGCTGCGCAGCACATGCTCGTAGAGACGGGCGTTGCCGTAGCCCTCGACCACGATCTGCTTCAGCGCCAGCCCCACTTCGGCCGGCGTGGCAAAGCGCTGGGGCGAGATGATGCCGAACACCGCCGTCAGCAGGTGCCACAGCGCCAACACCACCAACAGCGTCACCACCGCCTGGCCTGCGAGGGCCGGCAGCGAGCGCGGTGTGGGGGCGGTGGTCATGCCAGTGTGTCTGTAAACGATTACAGTTTGCGCCCCCCGGTGGGGAGCGTCAAGGCTGGATTCGGTCTGCAGGCACCGGACTTTCCCTATGCGGCGGCGGCCAGGGCTTGCAACGCAACAGCTGCAAACGCGTACATTCCTGCCATGCCCGCGCCCGACACGCCGCTGCCGACCATGGAAGACGTGGCGCGCCACGCCGGCGTGTCCACCGCCACCGTGTCGCGCGTTTTGAACCGAAGCGATCCGGTGCGCGAAGGCCTGCGGGCCAAGGTCGAAGCCGCGGTGCTCGCCCTGGGCTATTTGCCGCACGCGGGCGCACGCACGATGAAGCTGCGCCGCAGCGGCACCCTGGGCGCCATCTTCCCGACCATCGACAACGCCATCTTCGCCAAGGCCATCGATGCGCTGCAACGCCGCCTGGCCGAAGCTGGCTACCAGTTGCTGATCGCCACCAGCGACTACGACCCGCGCACCGAAGCGCGCGCCGCGCTGACGATGCTGGCGCGCGGCGTGGACGGCCT
>JANNGJ010000200.1:0-2309 GCA_031403815.1 Burkholderiales bacterium
CCCAGCCAGGGCAGGTCGAAGCGGTCCATCAAGGGCGCCCACAGGAACTTGAAGGTGTAGGGCAGGCCCACCAGGCTGAGGAATCCGATGGTGGCCACGTCCAGGCCTTCCATCGACAGCCAGGCCTGCATCGCCTGCCCCGTCAGCGCCAGCGGCAGGCCCGAGGCGAAGCCAAGCACGGTGACGACGATGCAGCGGTGCATCGCAGCCACGCGTTGCGCGGTGCTGCGGGGCAGCGCGTCGGCAGCGGGGGTGGCAGGCGGCATCGGGGCGATTCTAGGCAGCCTGCCTAGAATCGGTCGCAGAGGGAGGTGGCGAATGCCGCTGAGTTGGAACGAGATCAAAGGCCGCGCCGTCACCTTCGCCAAGGAGTGGGGCCACGCCAACGATGAGCGTGCGCAGGCGCAATCGTTCTGGATCGAGTTCTTCGCGGTGTTCGGCCTCAGCTCGCGCCGCGTCGCCAGCTTCGAGCACGCGGTGAAAAAGCATGGTGGCGGCCAGGGCTTCGCCGACCTGTTCTGGCCCGGCATGCTGCTGGTGGAACACAAGTCGCGCGGCAAGAGCCTGGACCGAGCGTTCACCCAGGCGCTCGACTACTTCCCCGGCATCAAGGAGCGCGACCTGCCGCGCCATGTGCTGGTGTGCGACTTTGCGCGCCTGCGCCTAACCAACCTGGACAGCGGCGACGAAGTCGAGTTCGACCTCAAAGACCTGCACAAGCACATCCGGCGCTTTGGCTTCATCGCCGGCTACCAGGTGCAGCAGATCAAGCCGCAGGATCCCGTCAACCTGCGCGCCGCCGAGCGCATGGGTAAGCTGCACGATGCGCTCAAGGCGTCGGGCTATGAAGGCCACGCCCTCGAAGTGCTGCTCGTTCGCCTGCTGTTTTGCCTCTTCGCCGATGACACTGGCATCTTCCAGCCGGCGCAGGCCTTCCGCGCCTGGGTCGAAGAGCGCACGGCGGCCGATGGCAGCGATCTGGGGCCGCAGCTCGGGCACCTCTTCCAGGTACTCAACACGCCCGACGACAAACGCCCGCGCACCCTTGACGAACAACTGCGCGCCTTCCCCTACGTCAACGGCGCGCTGTTCGCGGAAAGCCTGCCGCTGGCCGCCTTCGACACCGAGCTGCGCGAGCGCCTGCTCGATGCCTGCGCCATCGACTGGAGTGCCATCAGCCCGGCCATCTTCGGCGCCCTGTTCCAGAGCATCATGAAGGCCGAGGAGCGGCGCAACCTGGGCGCGCACTACACCAGCGAAGAGAACATCCAGAAGCTGATCAAGCCGCTCTTTCTCGACGCGTTGTTAGCCGAATTCGAGAAGGTCAAGGCCAACCGCAACCGCCTCTTTGAGTTCCACAAGAAGCTGCGCGGCCTGGCCTTCCTCGACCCGGCCTGCGGCTGCGGCAACTTCCTGGTCATCATCTACCGCGAGCTGCGCCTGCTGGAAATGGAAGTGCTGCGCGTGGCCTACGGCAGCGGGCAGCAGGCGCTCGACGTGCACCAGCTCATCACGATGGATGTAGACCAGTTCCACGGCATCGAGATCGAAGAGTTCCCGGCCCAGATTGCGCAGGTCGCGTTGTGGCTCATCGACCACCAGATGAACTTGGCGGTGAGTGTCGAGTTCGGCCAGTACTTCGCGCGCATTCCGCTCAAGGCCACCCCGCACATCGTGCATGGCAATGCCTTGCGCATCGAGTGGAACGATGTGCTGCCGGCCGAGCGGTGCAGCTACGTGATGGGGAATCCACCTTTCGTGGGCAAGCATCTCCAGACGGCGGAACAGAAAGCGGACCTCACCTTTGCGGCGCGCGGGTTGGCAGCGCGTGTTGCAACGCTCGACTTCGTGGCTGCGTGGTATTTCTGCGCAGCTCGCTTCATGGCCAACGCACGGGACACTCGCTGCGCCTTCGTCTCCACGAGTAGCGTGTCGCAGGGCGAGCAGGTGGCCGCGCTTTGGTCGGGCCTGTTGTCAATGGGCGCGAAGATTCACTTCGCACACAGGACATTTCGCTGGGACAACGAAGCCAGCGGTGTCGCTGCAGTCCACTGTGTGATCATCGGATGGTCTTTGCGCGACAGTGAAGAGAAGGTGCTCTTCGAGTACGACGACATTCGCGGTGAGCCGCATGCGACGCGTGTTGCGAATGTGAATCCGTACCTCGTAGACGCGCCCGATTTGCTGCTGCCGAGTCGGCGCAACCCTATATGCGACGTGCCACGACCTCTGTACGGCAGTAAGCCTGCTGACGGCGGTCACTTGTTGCTGTCCGATGACGAGCGGACCGATCTTCTGGAGCGCGAGCC
>JANNGJ010000201.1:0-6762 GCA_031403815.1 Burkholderiales bacterium
GGCTTCGTCTTCATGGCCGCCCAGGCTGCTGCCGGTGACCACGATGGCCGGCAGCGTGCGCGCGGGCCAGCGCGCACGCAGAGCCGCCAAGGCGTCGATGCCGGTGTGGCCGCCCGGCAGGCGGTAGTCAACGATCAGCAGATCAGGCGCAGCGCGCTCTGCGCTTGCAAGCCAGGCGTTCAGCGTCGCCACGTCGTCGAAGCCGTCAACCGCGGCGCCCCAGGCTTGCAGCAGCACCGTCAGGCCCTCGCGCACGGCAGGTTCGTCTTCGACCACCACGATGCGCCGATCCTGCAGGCCCGGCCCCAAGCGACTGACCACGCCCGTGGGCGCAGCAGCCAGGGTGCGCGGCGCTGTGCCGGCCGGAACCTCCAGGGTGAAGACGCTGCCGCGGCCCGGCCGGGAGCGCACCTTGAGCGGGGCCTCGAGCAGGTCGGCCAGGCGCTTGACGATGGCCAGACCCAGGCCCAGGCCCTTGCGCTGGTGCGGTTGGAGCGGGCGCTGGCTCTGCACCTGGTAGAACTCGTCGAAGATGTGCGGCAGGCTGGCCTCGGCGATGCCGATGCCGCTGTCCCACACCTGCAAGATGAGCTTGTCCCCGCGCGCCCGACAGGCCACCAGCACGCCGCCATCCTCGCTGTAGCGAATGGCATTGCTGACCAGGTTGCGCAAAATCCGTTCGAGCAGCAAGGCGTCGGTGTGTGCAACGCGCTGCGCGCCGTGAAAGCTCAGGGCCAGGCCCTTCTCGAAGGCCGTCGGCTCGAAGCTCAGGCGCAGCCGCGCGAACAGGTCTCGCAGCGACACCGGCCCGGGCTGAACGTCAACGCCGCCGCTGTCGATGCGGGTGATGTCGAGCAGCTCGCCGAACAGGCCTTCGAGGGCATCCACGCTCTGGTTGATGCTATTGACCAGGGCCGCCACTTCGGGGTCGTGGGCGCGCTGGCGCAGGGCTTCGGCAAACAGGCCCATGGCATGCAGCGGCTGGCGCAGGTCATGGCTGGCGGCAGCGAAGAACTGGGTCTTGGCGCGGGTGGCGGCCTCGGCAATGCGCCGCGCCTCGTCGGCGGCCGCCTTCTCGACGCGCAACTGTGCTGCCAACTGCTCCGTGCGTTGCTTCAGGCCGATGGCCTGGGCCAGCGCGCTGCGGTAGGTGCGGCCCATCACCAGGGTGATGGCAAAAAGCAGGGCGAGCACCGCCGCCAGTTGCCAGTGCCAGGGCTGCGAGCTGTCGCTGGCCACGCGCACGATGATCGGCAGCAGCACCATGCTGATGAAGACCAGGAACAGGCGCCGCTGTGGCGCCAGCAGTTGCACCGAGCCGAGGGCGTAGCTGTAGGCGATGAGGATCAGGGCCACGGTGTGGAAGGCAGCGCCCAGGCCCCAGAACAGCCACACCGCCAGCGGCCACATGGCCCCTTGCGCGAGCACAAGAACGCGCCAACTGGTGCGCCAGGCGAGCAGAACGGCAGCGTCGCTGTCGGGCGCGGCGCGGTAGCGCAGGTAATGCGCCAGCCGCAGCAGCCACAGCAGGCCGGCAGCGGCCAGCCAGCCTTGCAGCCGCCCGGCGCTGGCCAGCGGCCAGAAGGCCAGACCGATCAAGCTCATGCCGATGACATTGCCGGCCAGGCTGGCGGGCGCCTGCTCGTACAGCGCACGCAGGCCGTCGACGTGGGGCGCCTGGGCCGCGCTACGGTCGGCGCTGGCCATCAATGCTGCGAGCGCTTCCAGGCCGGCAGGCCCTGGCTGCCAGCGCTGCGCGACATCTGGCTGATGGCCAGCACCGCCTGGGTGCGCGAAGACACCCCCAGGGCGCGCAGAACAGCGGCCACATGGTCCTTGATGGTGTCGATTGAAAGGTGCATTTCGCGCGCAATGATCTTGTTCGGCATGCCCTGCAACAGGTAGGCCAGCACGTCGGCCTGGCGCCGCGACAGGCCCAAGGCCTCGAGCGACGCCGGTGGCGCCTGAAAGCTGCCGCGGCCCGAGGCGCTGATCACCTCTTGAACATCATCGGCCGGGTGCGGGCGCATCACGTCGGGCACGGTGTCGCCTTCCGTTGCCGCCATGTCGGGCGTGGCGCCGATGCCCAGGCTCATCGGTGGCACGTAAATGCCGCCCGACATCACCAGGCGCAAGGCCTCGAACAGGGTGGCGTTGCTGGCGCGCTTGGGCACGAAGCCCATCGCGCCGGCATCGATGGCGCGGATCACGTCGCTGGCGCGGTCAGAGGCCGAGACCACGACGATGGGCAAGGCTGGGTACAGGCTGCGCAGCTCGCCCAGAAAGGCAAAGCCGTCGCTGTCGCCCAGATGCAGGTCCAGCAACACCAGATCGTGGTCGGGGTCCTGCTTCAGCGCCATGCGCGCGTCCCGCTCACTGGCCACGCCGACCACCGTGACATCGTCGCCGAGGCCGCGAATGACCGCCTGCAAGGCTGACAGGATCAGCGGGTGGTCGTCAATCAGCAGCACTTTCATTGGGCGATCATCGGCTAAATGTGCTGGCGCGTCACCAACTCGGCCACACACACCGGTTTGGCGCTGCCCTCGCGCTCGACCGTGGCCTCCAGCGTGAGTTGTGCACCGCCGGGCAGGGGCTCGAAGGCCAGCAGCTTGAGGTGGGCCCGCACGCGGCTGCCGACAGGCACCGGCGCCGGGAAGCGCACCCGGTTGACGCCGTAGTTGATGCCCATGCGCACGTCGTCGATGGCAAAGGCGCTGGCCAGCAGGGCCGGCATCAGGCTCAGGGTGAGGAAACCATGGGCAATCGGTGCACCGAAGGGCCCGGCCGCCGCGCGTGCGGGGTCGATGTGGATCCACTGCCGGTCGTCCGTCGCCTCGGCAAAAGCATCGATACGCGGCTGCTCGATGGCGATCCAGTCGCTGCTGGCCAGGGCCTGGCCGACCTGGGCGGTGAGGTCTTCGAGGCGAGCAAAGCGTTTCATGCGCAGCTCACTTTGCGGCCAGCCAGTCGAGCAGGGGCTGCCACTGCGCCAGGTCGCGCTCGGCACGGCTGGGGGCGATGTCCCACAGCGTCGCGCCGCGCGCGGCGAGCTGCACGTAGAGCTGGGTGTCGCGCAGCATGCTCAGCACCGGCGCGCCCAGGCCCGCCAGGAAGTGGCGCAACTGGTCGGTGGCGATGGTGCCCTCGCGCACGCGCATGCCGACCACGCCGATGCGCAGCTTGCTGCCGCGCTTGTGCGCCGCCAACTCCTGCAGGAAGACATGGCTGGCCTGGATGTCGAACAGGCTGGGTTGCAGGGGCAAGATCACGCGGTCGGCGATCTTCAATACGTCGTCGAGCCGCTTGCCATGCAGGCCCGCCGGCGTGTCGAGCACAACATGGGTGGTGCCCTTGGGCGGCCGCACCACGGCGTCATGGGCCAGGTCCCAGCCGCGGATCAGCGGCAACTCGGGCGGGCGCAGGGCCAGCCACTGGCGCGCCGACTGTTGGCGGTCGACATCGCCCAGCATCACGGCATGCCCGGCGCGCGCCAAAGCGCCCGCCAGATTGGTTGCCACCGTGCTCTTGCCCACGCCACCCTTGGGGTTGGCGATCACGATCACCGGCATCGAGTGCTCCTTGTCTTTGCGGTTATGGTAGCGGCGCAGCCCTGCTTCCAGCCTAGCGCCAACCCCCAGCCCTCGCAGTCCGTGGCCCGCATCCTTGTCCTTTGTGCCCACCCGCACCTTGAGCACTCCCGGGTCACGCGCGCGCTGGCCCAGGCTGCGCGCAGCAGCGCCCTCAGCGCAGTCGAGGTGCGTGACCTGTACGCGCTCTACCCCGACTACCTGATCGACGTGGCCGCCGAACAAGCCCTGCTTGCCCAGACCGATCTGGTGGTCTGGTTGCACCCGGTGCACTGGTACGGCATGACGCCCCTGCTCAAGCTCTGGACCGACGAAGTGCTGGCCTTCGGCTGGGCCTATGGCCCCGGCGGCACCGCCCTGCGCGGCAAAGACCTGTGGCTGGTGACGTCGACCGGCGGCAGCGCCGAGGCCTACCACCCCGCCGGCCTGAACCGCTACTTCTTCGACGCGTTCTTGCCGCCCTACGAGCAGACCGCCCAGTTGGTCGGCCTGCGCTTCCTGCCCCCGATGGTGCTGCACGGCGCCCACCGGCTGAGCGATGCCGAGGTCGACACCCAGGCGCAGACCTTTGCGGCGCGCCTGGCAAGCTATCCAAATTGGCCCGAGATCGAGGACCTGCCGGCTTGCGATGCGCCGGAAGTGACGACGGGTGATCGACCGGGCGAGGTCGATTGATGCGTGGCGGACGCTTTTTTCTCGCCTTACCGGCGGGACTGGTTGCAGTCCTTCAGCGCACTGCGTTGCTTGTCGGGTCCCGGCCCGGCATCGTGGCGCAGCACTGAACAACGAAACCGCTGACATGGACCACAGCACCACCTGGCTCACGACCAGCCTGATTTACCTGGCGGCGGCTGTCATCGCCGTGCCGCTGGCGCGCGCACTCGGCCTGGGCTCGATCATCGGCTACCTCGCGGCCGGCATCGCCATCGGCCCGTGGGGCCTGGCCCTGGTGACCGACCCACAGACCATCCTGACGGTGGCCGAGTTCGGCGTCGTGCTTATGTTGTTCCTGGTCGGCCTCGAGCTTGAACCGCGGCGCCTGTGGGCCATGCGCCGGCCGATCTTCGGCTGGGGCTCGGTGCAGGTGTTGTCGAGCGCGCTGCTGATGACGGCCATTGGCCTGGCCTTCGGTGTGCCCTGGCCGGTGGCGCTGGCCGGCGCGCTCGGGCTGGCGATGTCATCCACCGCCATCGGCTTGGCGGTGCTGGCCGAGCGCAATGTGCTGCCCTCGCAAGCCGGACAGGGTGTGCTGGGTGTCTCGCTGTTCCAGGACGTGGCCGCCATCCCGATCCTGGCCCTGCTGCCCTTGCTGCCGGCGCTGGTGCCGCAGGCGGCGGCCGGCGCAGCCGGCAGCGGCTGGTGGGCTGCGGCCAAGGCCGTGGCGGTGATTGCCGCGCTGCTGCTCGGTGGCCGGCTGCTGCTGCGCCCGGCGCTGCGCTGGATTGCGCGCAGCCGCACGCCCGAGATCTTCACCGCGGCGTCACTGCTGCTGGTGGTGGCCACGGCGGCCTTGATGCATGCGGTCGGCCTGTCGATGGCCCTGGGTGCTTTCCTGGCCGGCGTGCTGTTGGCCGAGAGCGAGTACCGGCGCGAGCTGGAAACCGACCTGGAGCCCTTCAAGGGCCTGCTGCTCGGGCTGTTCTTCATCGCCGTGGGCATGAGCATCGACTTCGCGGTGGTGCTGGCCCAGCCCGGGCTGGTGGCCTTGATCGTCTTGGGCTTCTTCAGCCTCAAGGCCGTGGTGCTGCTGGTGATGGCACGCCTGATGCAGTTGCCCCTGGGCGAGCGTCCGCTCTTCATTATCCTGCTGGCGCAAGGCGGTGAATTTGGTTTCGTGGTCTTGCAGGCGGCGCTGGTGGGCGGCGTGATCAGCGCCACCACATCGTCGCTGCTGGTGGCCTCGGTGGCAATCTCGATGCTGCTCACGCCCCTGGCCCTGGTGCTGGTGGACCGCTACCTCGCGCCCCGCCTGGCCGCGCATGGCGCCAAGACCATGGCCGAGATTGCCGAGCCGCAAACCGAGGCGGTGATCATTGCCGGCTTTGGTCGCTACGGCCAGATCGTCGGCCGCCTGCTGCTGGCCAACGGCATCAAGCCGACCGTGCTGGACCACGACAGCGAAGCCGTCGACGGCGTGCGCCGCTTCGGTTGGCGCGCCTTCTATGGTGACGCGACGCGCCTGGATCTGCTGCGCATGGCCGGTGCCGCCGAGGCCTGCGTGCTGGTCGTGGCCATCGACGACATCGCGCAGAGCCTGGCCCTGGTTGATCTGGCGCGCGAGCACTTCCCGCACCTGACCCTGATTGCGCGGGCGCGCAACGTGCAGCACTGGTACCAGTTGAACGACCGCGGCGTGGCGTACATCGAACGCGAGACTTTCGACGCCGCCTTGATGACGGGTCGCAGCGCGCTGCAAGCGCTGGGCTTCGAAGCCCACCAGGCGCGCAACCTGGCGCTGCGCTTCCGGCGCCACAACCTGGAGCAGCTGCGCGAGACGGCACCGCACTTCCGTGACGAGTCCAAGCTGATCGCGATGTCCAAGATCGGCCGCCAGCAGATGGAGCAGTTCATGGCCGACGAGCGCGAGCGCAAGGACAGCCGGCGCCAGGCGCCGGGCTGGTCCGATGCGAAGGGCGAAGTGTCGGGCGACTGAAGCGGCATTACGTTCTCTCGTGTGCTGAGCGAGGTCGGCAAACGGCCCGTTGCGGACGTTGAATTTCCACGCTGCTTGCGGCAGCGCGGCAACGCGGCACCCGGGCCGCGCCCAGCGCGCAACTTCGGCGGTCTTCGCTTCGCTGCGACTGCCCTGCGCTGCTCGGGTTCGAGGCCCCGTCGCGAAACTCCCGCCGTTCGCTGCGCTCACTGTGGTCAGACAGTCGCGCCGAGTCAGTTCACGAAGCGCGTGGGTACACGCGCGGGCCTCGAGCCCTGTGCTGCTCGGCGCCTCACATGCGCGCTGGGCCCGGCCCGGGTGCCCCGTTGCACAGCCAGAGGTGGTCTGCGGGTCTTGGAACACCACCATTGTCGCCTGCAAGGCGCCGGGCGTGGCCGGGGCAGGGCGAATGGGCGCCGCCGAGAAGCACAGGCTGGCTGGCCGCGCGCGTACTCGCGCGCTTCGTGCTCTGACTCGTCGAAACTGTTTGACCAAAGCGAGCGCAGCGAGAGGCGGGAG
>JANNGJ010000202.1:0-7070 GCA_031403815.1 Burkholderiales bacterium
CGTGTGGCGTGACCACCTCGGCGGCCAGTCGATGACCCGCTTCGTGGTCCTGAACAAGATCGATGCCCTGGTTGACCCGCTGCTGACGGCCGAGGCGGTCGAGGCGCAGATTGATCAGCAGTGCAGCAACACCGCAACCACGTTGGGCGTGGGGCGCGAGCGCGTCTACCCGCTGTCGGCGCGGCTGGCGCTGTCGGGGCGCATCGATGGCGATGCTGCGGCGCTTGCCGCGAGCCGTCTGCCTGCGCTGGAAGACGCGTTGTCCACCGAGTTGTTGCCGCGCCGACGTGAAGTGATCGAGCGCCTGGTGGCCGACACCGCGCAGAACATTGAGCAGCAGGCGACGCGGCGGCTGGCCGATCAGCGCCGCCTGATCGCCGAGCAGATGCTTGAGCTGCGCGGCTTGCGCGGCAAGAACGGCGGCAAGGTGCAGTTGATGATCCAGCGCGTCGACCAGGAAATGGCCGAGTTCGAGCGCTGCACCGATCGCCTGGTGGCCTTGCGTGGCGTGCATGCCCGCATGTTGCGCGAGTTGTTGGTCGGCCTGTCGAGCGATGAGTTGCGCGACGAAGTGGCACAGATGCAGCGCGAGGCCAGCGCCACGCTGTTCAACCTGGGTGCAAAGAAGGCCTTCGTCGCGCTGTGCACGCGCCTGCGCGCACGGGTGGCGCAGGCGCGCGCCCGCGGCCAGGAAACCCACGACATGCTGCAGGCCAGTTTCCGTCAGCTCAACGGCGAGTTCGGCTTTGCCCCTGTCGCTGACTCGGCTGCCCGCCTTGGACCGCTGCGACCGCGAGCTTGACCTGATCGAGCGCAGCTACGTTCAGTACCTCGGCCTCTCGCAGGCCCTGCGCCTGGCCGAGCCGCGCTTCATGGAGCAGTTCAGGCGCATGTTGCTGTCCAAATTGCGCATGGCCTTCGAGAACGCCAGCGGCGAGGTCGAGCTGTGGCACAAGTCGGCCTCCAACCAGGTCGATTCGCAGCTGCGCGAACGGCGCCGCGGCTTCAAGCGGCGCCGCGATGGCCTCGAACGCATCCAGGCCGCTGCCGGCGATCTCGACCACCGCATCGGCGACCTGGAGTCGCAAGATGCGCGCTGGCAGCACTTGGCCACCAGGGTGCGCGGCTTCACGCTGGGCTTGTGCGACGCCGCCGCAGTGCCGCAACCGGCGGCCGATGGCAGCGCACCCTCGCGCGGCACGCCCAGCCTGTCCATCGTCGCCGCGCGCAGCGCCGCGGCCTGATGCCGCTGCGGCGGCGTGCGGGCGGCGACATCGCCGCCAAGGTGGTGGCCTGGCAGCACCTGCACGGCCGCCACAGCCTGCCCTGGCAAGGCAGCCGCGACCCCTACCGCATCTGGCTGTCAGAGATCATGCTGCAGCAGACGCAGGTGACGACGGTGCTCGACTACTACGCCCGCTTCCTGAGCCGATTCCCTGACGTGCGCGCCCTCGCCGCAGCCAGCTTGGACGACGTGTTGGCGCAATGGAGTGGCCTGGGCTACTACAGCCGCGCGCGCAACCTGCACCGCTGCGCGCAAGTCGTTGTGGCCGAGCATGCCGGGGCCTTCCCGCGCAGTGCCGCGGCGCTGGTTGAACTGCCGGGCATTGGCCGCTCGACCGCAGCCGCGATTGCGGTGTTTGCCGCGGGCGAGCGTGCCGCCATCCTCGACGGCAATGTGAAGCGGGTGTTGACGCGGGCCCTCGGCTTCGGCGACGACTTGGCCGTGGCTGCGCACGAACGCACGCTCTGGCACAAGGCCGAGGCGCTGCTACCGCAGCACGGCATCGAGGCCTACACGCAAGGCCTGATGGACCTGGGGGCGACGCTGTGCAGTGCGCGCCGGCCACGCTGCGCCGAGTGCCCCTTGCAAGCGATCTGCGTTGCGCACGGCGATGGCGAGCCCGAGCGCTACCCCTTGAAGACACGCAAGACCCGGCGCACGCAACGCAGCAACGCCCTGCTCTGGCTCGGCCAGGCCGACCAGGTCTGGCTGGTGCAGCGGCCGGCCACCGGCGTCTGGGCCGGCTTGTGGACGCTGCCGCTCTTCGACACGGCGGGTGACGTGGCGGCGCTGGCGGCGGGCTGGCCGGGGCGCGGCGCGGCGCTGGCGCCGATCAAGCATGCGCTGACGCACTTTGACTGGCTGTTGCAGCCGTGGCGCCAGCAGTTGCCGGCACGGCTGTCGGCCGCGCGCCGCGCAGCGCTTGAAGCGGCGCTGCCGGCGGGGCGCTGGTTCACGTCGGCGCAGGCGCTGGCCCTGGGCCTGCCGGCCCCGGTGCGCAAGCTGCTCGCCGCCGGGTAGGCGGCGTCTACAGCACGCCTTTGCTGCGCAGGTACTCGTCGACCAGGCGCAAGCGCAGTTGCGGGTCGGGCAGCAGCATCAGGCGCTGCTTGGCCGCCAGCGGGATCGGCAGGATCTCGCACCAGCGGTTGGCCACCCAGCCGGCGTCGTCGTAGCGAAACGGCTCGGCGAAGGGCGACGTGCCCTGTTCGCGCAGCGCCTGGATGGCATTCGCGAGCGCCTTGACGGACGGCAGGAAGGCCGCCTCGGGGGCCTGGACCTCATCGTCGGCTTGCAGCGTCACGTCGGCCGTCCACAGGCCGTCGCGCGCTTGGCGCGGCTCGCCTTCGATGCCGAAGCGGTGCGTGCCGGTGCAACGCAGCTGCAGGATGCCAGCCTGTTCGGCATCGACCGTGTCGATCCGCGCCAGCACGCCTTCGCGCTCGAAGCGCACGCCGTCGCGCCCGGAGTCCCGCCCCTGGCGCAGGCAGACCACGCCGAAAACAGAGCGCTCGCGCAGGCAGCGGCCCACCAGGTCGAGGTAGCGCGCCTCGAACACCTTGAGCGGCAGCACGGCGGCTGGGAAAAGCACGTTCTGCAGCGGGAACAGCGCCAGTGTGATCGGCGCGCGCCCGAGCCCGGCCCCCACCATCTCGCTCACGCGCGGGCGTCCTGCTCGCGGTGGCGCACCAGGGTGGTCGCGCGCTCGGCGAATTGCGCCGCCAGGCGCTCGGCGGCGTACACCGAGCGGTGCTGGCCGCCGGTGCAGCCGACGGCGACTGTCAGGTAGCTGCGCTGGTCTTCGACGAAGGCGCCCAGCCAGCGCGCCAGAAAGGCTTCGATCTGCGCCAGCATCTCGCCGACCTCGGGCTGGGCGGCGAGGTAGGCGGCCACAGCCGGGTCGCGGCCGTTGAGCGGCCGCAACTCGCGCAGGTAGTGCGGGTTGGGCAGCACGCGCAAGTCGAAGACGAAGTCGGCATCCAGCGGCACGCCGTGCTTGAAGGCGAAGGACTCGAACACCAGGGTCAGGCCGCGACTCGGCGCGCTGACCGCCTGGCGCACCCACAGCCGCAGCTGCGCCGGGCGCAATTGGCTGGTGTCGATGACGGTGGAGATTTCGCGCAACTCGGCCAGCAATTCGCGCTCGACCTCGATGGCTTCGGTCAAGGCGTGCTGCGCATCACCGCTGCCGGACTCGGCGGTCAAGGGGTGCGGGCGCCGGGTTTCGGAGAAGCGGCGCACCAACGCATCGGTACTGGCGTCGAGAAAGAAGGATTGGATCGTGATGCCCTCGCCGCGCAGGCCGTCGATCAAGGGCAGCAGGAAGGGCAGCGAGCCGGCACTGCGCACATCAACCGCAATCGCAATGCGGCGGATGCCACCGCTGCGCTGGTGCTCCAGGCGCAGGAAGTCGCGCAGCAATTCGGGCGGCAGGTTGTCGACGCAGAAGAATCCGGCGTCTTCAAGTGCGTGCAGGGCCACGGACTTGCCCGAGCCCGAGATGCCGGTGACCAGCGCCACCCGGTGCGCGCTGTCAGGCTCGGCGGGTTCGACGGCGATGCTCATGATCCGGCCCGGCTGCGGCGTGTCTTGGGCGCCGGCGCAGGCGCCGATGGGGCGGCGGTCGCATGCTGCAGCAGTTGCGCGGCATGCGCCAGGCTGGTGGCCATGCGCTCGCCGCCCAGCATGCGGGCCACCTCGGCCACGCGGGCCTCGCCGGCCACCGCTTGCACGTCGCTGGCGGCCTGACCACCCGGTCGAGTCGACTTACTGACGATCAGGTGTTGGTCGCCGCAGGCCGCCACCTGGGCCAGGTGGGTGACTGCCAGCACTTGGCGCTCGCGCCCGAGCTGCTTCATGAGCCGGCCCACGCTGTTGGCCACGGCGCCGCCGATGCCGGCGTCGATCTCGTCGAAGATCAGGGTGCCGGCGTTGCCATTGCTGTCTCGCGCCGTGCTCACACCCGCGACCGCGCCCCGCGCTGTCGTCACGGCAATGGCCAGGGCCAGCCGCGACAACTCGCCGCCCGAGGCGACCTTGGCCAGCGCGCGCGGCGTACTGCCGGCGTGCCCGGCGACGCGCAACTCGACAGACTCCAGGCCGAAGGACTGGGGCTCCGCTTGCGCCTCCAGCGCCACTTCGAAGCGCCCGCCGGACATGCCAAGTTGTTGCATCGCCTGCGTCACGGCTTCAGCCAGCTTGGGCGCGGCCAGTGCGCGCGCGGCGCTGACGTGAGCTGCTGCAAGGCGCCAGGCGTGCTCGGCGCCTTGCAGCGCATGCTCGAGGGCGGCGGTGTCGGTCGCGGCGGCCAGCGCACGCACCTCGTCTTGCCACTGCACCAACTGGGCGGCCAGGTCTTCGGGGGCGCGCCGGTAGCGTCGCGCCAGGCCGATCCAGGAGGCCAGGCGGGCGTCGAGTGCGGCCAGGCGCTCAGGATCGACATCGGTGTGTTGCAGGTAGCCCGACAGCGTGTGGGCGGCATCTTGCAGCTGCGCCTGCGCGCCTTGCAGCACCTCCAGCACGGGGGCCAGTCGCGCATCGAAGCGTGCCACTGAGGCCAGCGCGTCAGCGGATTTTTGCGCCAGCGCAGCGGCGTTGTGGTCGGCTTCGGAAACCGCGTCCAGCGCGTTGCGCGCGGCTTCGATCAAGGCCTGGGCGTTACCCAGGCGGCCATGCTCCGCGTTCAATGCGGCCCACTCGCCGTCACCTGGTGCCAGGCGTTCGATCTCGGCCACTTGCCAGGCCAGGCGCTCGCGCTCGCGCTCGATGTCGCTCGACTGCGTGCGGGCGCGGTCCAGCGCCGCGCGTGCTGCCTTCCATTGCGACCACAGTTGTGCCAGCGGCCGCAAGTCGAGCCCCGCCTGGGTGTCGAGCAATTCGCGCACCGCCGCCGGGCGCGTCAGGCTCTGCCAGGCATGTTGGCCATGAATTTCGAGCAGGTGGTCGGCGCTTGCGCGAAGTTGCGTGACCGTGGCGGCGCTGCCATTGATCCAGGCCCGGCTCTTGCCCTGGGTGTCGATCGTGCGCCGTAGCAACAACGTGTCGCCGGCGTCGAAGCCGCCCTCCTCGAGCCAGCCTGTCAGCGAGGCGGGCGTGTCGAACTCGGCGGCAATCTCCGCGCGCGCGGCGCCTTCGCGCACCACCCCGACATCACCACGCCCCCCCAGCGCCAGCTGCAAGGCGTCGACCAGGATCGACTTGCCCGCCCCGGTCTCGCCCGTCAGCACTGTGAAGCCCGCGCTGAAATCCACTTCAAGCGCCGGCACGATCACGAAGTCGCGCAGGGACAGTCGCCGCAGCATTTCAGCCGAACCCGCGCAGACTGACGCATGCCGTCAAGCAAGCGCCGCGGATCCGGCTTTGCCGGTCCGCTGGCGCTGCCCCCCGGGGGGGGAGCGCCGCAGGCGCCTCGGGGGGGGTCACACGACGCCTTCGTACCAGCGCAATTTGCGCCGCAAGGTGGCGTAGTAGCTCCAACCGCGCGAGTGCAGGAAGCGCACCTTGTGCTGTGAGCGGCGCACGCGCACCTGGTCGCCGTGCAGCAGGCTGGCCAGGCTTTGCATGTCGAAGTTGGCCGAGGCGTCACGGCCAGCAACGATCTCGATGCGAATCTCGCCGTGGTCGGGCAGCACGATGGGGCGGTTCGACAGTGTGTGCGAGGCAATGGGCACCAAGACCCAGCCGGCGATGCCGGGGTGCAAGATCGGCCCGCCGGCCGAGAGCGCATAGGCCGTCGAGCCGGTGGGCGAGGCCACGATCAGACCGTCGGCGCGCAAGTTGGCGACGAACTCGTCGCCGATGTCCACCTTCAACTCAACCATGCTGGCGGTGGCGCCCCGGCTGACGACCACGTCGTTCAGCGACAGGCCTTCGAAGATGAGTTCGCCATCACGCCAGATGCCGCCTTCGAGCATGGTGCGGTGCTCTTCTTCGTAGTCGCCGGTGATCATCGGCGCCAGTGCGTCGCGGAACTGACCCACCGGCAAATCAGTGATGAAGCCGAGCCGGCCCTGGTTGATGCCGACCAGCGGAATGTTGTGGCGTGCCAGCTCGCGCGCAATGCCAAGCATGGTGCCGTCGCCGCCCACCACCACGGCGAGATCGCACTGTGCACCGATCTCCTCGGTCGACAAGGCGCCGTACCCCGTGAGGCCGGTGTTGTTCGCCGTCGCACGCTCGAACGACACGTCCAAGCCCAGCCGGATCAGGAACTGCGCCAGTTCATCAAGCAGTTCGCGCATTCCCAGCGCCTGATGCTTGCCGACGATCGCTGCATGACGGAAGCGCTGGGACATGCGAAGAATTACACCATAGGGTCGCGGCCTACAATGATTTTCAGAACTATGGACGACCGCGCCAAAACCCTGCTCAAAGCCCTGGTCGAGCGCTACATCGCCGACGGCCAACCAGTGGGCTCGCGCACCCTGTCCAAGGCCTCGGGCCTGGAGCTGAGCCCGGCCACCATCCGCAATGTGATGGCCGACCTGGAAGAGCTGGGCCTGATCGCCAGCCCGCACACCAGTGCAGGCCGGGTGCCGACCGCGCGTGGCTACCGCCTGTTCGTCGACACCATGTTGACGGCGCGACCGTTGGACCTGGAGCGCGCCAGCGCCGAGATGTCGTCGGCGGCGCGCGGGCAGCTTCAGCCCGACCAGCCGCAGCGTGTGATCGCCAATGCCGCGCACTTGCTGTCGAGCTTGTCGAACTTTGTCGGGGTCGTCACGGCACCGAAGAAGACGGGCGTGTTCCACCATATCGAGTTCCTGCGCCTGGGCGAGCGGCGCGT
>JANNGJ010000203.1:0-7374 GCA_031403815.1 Burkholderiales bacterium
GCGTGGTCGGGCGCGAACATCACGCCGAAGGTCGAGACGACGGCATCGAAGCTGGCATCGGCAAAGGGCAGCGCCTCGACATCGGCAACCTGGAAGATGACGTCCAGCCGCTCGGCGCGCGCGCGCTCGGCACCGCGCTCGAGCAGGCTGCCCACGTAGTCGGTCGAGGTGACGACGCAGCCGCGGCGCGCGGCGGCCAACGTCGCATTGCCGTTGCCGGCGGCGACGTCGAGCACACGCTCGCCGGTTTTCAGATCGCAGGCCTCGGCCAGAGTCTCGCCGACGATCTGCAATGTGGTGCCAATGACGGCGTAGTCGCCGGTGCCCCAGGCGGCTTGCTGGCGGGTCTTGAGGGCGGCGAAGTCGACGGGTGCGTCCATGGGTCAGTCTCCAGCGGGTGGGTTGGCAGGGCAAGCCACTGTCGCGGCGACGCGGCTGCGCGTCCTGCCCGCGCGTCGGCGCGACTTGCCCGTGCGTCCGCAGGCTCAGGGCGGGAGGGTGGGAGAGCGCGAGACTGACCGGCCGTCCGTTGCGGCTGTCCTTGCGTCCGCGGGTGGTGTCCTTGGCTGGTCTTGTGGTGCCCGGCCCACCACAATGACGCACCGCAGAAGCTGGAGAGCCCGATGGCCATGGAACAGGTTGCCGCGTCGATGGAGCGAGTGGTCTCGGCCTTGCGCCGCAAGCCGCACGCCGGGCTGCACGAAGACACACCCGCCACCGTGCGCTGGGCTGGCGGCCTGCGCACGGTGGCGCGCACGGCAGCGGGTGCCGAGTTCGCCACCGACATGCCTGCCGCGATCGGCGGCGAGGACAGCGCACCCACGCCCGGCTGGCTGCTGCGCGCGGCGTTGGCCTCGTGTGCGGTGACGCGCATCGCGATGGAAGCGGCGTCCCGCGGCATCGCGCTGCACACGCTGGAGGCGCATGCCACGAGCCGCAGCGACTTGCGCGGCCTGGTGGGCGTGGCCGAAACCGACGGCTGCCGCGTGCCCGCCGGCCCGCTGGCGATGGACCTGCATGTGCGCATCGGCGCGCCCGGCGTCGAGGCAGCACTGCTGCGCGCGCTGGTGGCGTCGACACCAGGCTGCTCGCCCGTCACGGCCGCGCTGGAACAGCCGCTGGCGGTGGGCCTGCATGTCGAGGTGACGGGCTGATGGACGCGCTGTCGCAGACGCTGCGCGTTGTGCGTCTGGTCGGCGCGATCTTCCTGCATGGTCGCTTCACAGCGCCCTGGTGCTATCAGTCGCCCCATGCCGACACGGCGGCGCCTTTCCTGGAGCCTACGGCAGAGCGTGTGGTCATCTTCCACCTGATCACCGAGGGTGAGTGCTGGGTCGAGCTGGGCGACTCGCCGCCGCTGCGGCTGGTGGCCGGCGACGCGGTGCTGTTTCCGCAGGGTGATGCGCACCGCATGGGCTCGCAGCCGGGCCTGCCGCCGGCATCGGGCGCGCGCCTGCACGAAGTGCTGGCGCGCCGGCCGCGGCTGCTGTCCTACGGCGGCGGCGGCGCGACGACCAAGCTGGTGTGCGGCTACCTGGCCTGCGACGCGCGCCTGGCGCGCATGCTGCTGGCCGGCCTGCCGCCGGTAGTGAAGGTCGGCGTGCGTGGCTCGAACGCCGGCATCTGGCTCGAGGCCTCGCTGCGCTACGCGCTGGCCGAGGCCCGTTCGCCGCGCCCCGGCGGCCAGGGCGTGCTCGCCAAGCTGGCCGAAGTGCTGTTCATCGAGGTACTGCGCATCCACATGAACGAGCAGGCCGAGGGCCGAACCGGCTGGCTGGCCGGCGTCAACGACCGCATCGTCGGCGCCGCGCTGCGTGCACTGCATGCCGAGCCGGCGCGGCCCTGGACGCTGGAGGAGCTGGCGCGCGTCGCTGGCACATCCCGCTCAGTGCTGGCCGAGCGCTTCCCAGAACTCGTCGGCCACGCGCCGATGCAGTACCTGGCGCAGTGGCGCATGCTGCTGGCCACCAACCTGCTGGCGCGCAGCAATGCGCCGCTGGCGCACATTGCCGAGGAAGTTGGGTACCAAACCGATACTGCCTTCAGCCGCGCGTTCCGGCGCGAGTACGGCATGCCACCGGCGGCTTGGCGTCGCCGCCAGGCTGGCGCTGTGACGACGGCGGCGACTTGACTTTCGCTCACCACCTTCGAGGCCAACACGTGTATCGCGTGCTTGGTCAGCTGTGCGCCATCGCCTGGTCAGTTGGGGCCCTCCACGGCCCCGGAGAGTGCCCATGAGCGGTCCCTGCGCAGAACCGTCGTCGAGTCCGTTAAGGGTCAGCGCATGCGCTTGAGCCGCTGGCGGCGGCGAGAGATTGAAGCCGCTGCCGCGCTTTCAGTTGGCGTCCAGGTATGCCACGCTGTTGTGCAGATTGACGATGCGTTCACCATTGCCGGGCCGGGCTCTGGGCTGTCGCTTGCGTTTGCTTGCCCTGCAAGCCTCACGCCGGCGCTTCGTCGGCGTGGCAGGTGCTGCGCTGCATGCCGTCGCACAACGCACGCAGGCGCTTGATGACGCCGCTGCGCTCGTCGAACTCCGCCACCATCAGGTCGAGCGCGCCCCGCTCGGCGTGCGCCTCCACCGGCAGCCAGGGCGAGCCCAGGGCAGCCCACTGCGCATCGGCGAGCAGCAACTCGCCGGTCAGGAAGAGTTGACGGCGCGGCCGCTCGTCTTCGAACGAAGTCGCCACGGCCTGGCCCTGGTCGCCAGGTCGGCACAGCCCGTGCGCCATCGTTGGGTCGAACACCAGCAAGTCACCAGGCGCCAGGCGCTGCCGCACACCGGCGTGCGGCATCACGAATTCCACATCGTCGGCATCAAGTGCCAGCACCCAGAACAGGCAACGTGACCAGTGGCGACTGACGTCGTTGTGAAAGCCGGCGCCGCAAGAAGCCAGGTAGTCGATGCGGGCCGCGACGCTGGCGCGGTAGGCGGCTGGCTCGTCTCCCAGCACACCCGTCAGCAGCAGTGCGGCCGCGATGTGCCCGACGAGGTCGTCCACGCCGGGCGCGGCGGCAGCCAGGTCGGCCAGCGTCGTGTTGGCGTAGTCGATGTCAGAGAAGGCTTCGAGGCGCACGCGGGAGTAGCCTTCTGCTGTGATGCTGGCCCGCGATGCCGCGTCGAGGAAGCTCGTACCAAGCACATGCACCCGGCCATAGGGTGCGCGGGCATCCCAGGCATGGTCGGGCTCGTCGCTGCGCACCGCAAAACTCCGGAAGGGCGCGGGCACGCGGTGGACGTCGGCGGCGACGATGCGGTGGACGGACGTTGAGCGCATGGTGCGATTGTCGTGCGCCGGTGACCCGCAGCCGGCGCTGTGGCGCCCTTTGCTGCCGGGGCGATGTCCGCACGGCGCCACTGCGGTTTGCCCGTACGCTGCGCCTGTGGCGATCCTTCAATATCGCGACCAGGAGACCCCCGATGACCGCACGCACCGCCCCGCCCTTCCGCGCCGACCATGTCGGCAGCTTTCTGCGCCCCAAGGTACTGCTTGACGCCCGCGAGCAGAAGGCCAAGGGCGCGATCAATGCCGAGCAGTTGCGCGCGGTCGAGGACAAGGCCATCGCCGAGATCGTCAAGTTCCAACAGGACGTGGGCCTGCAGAGCATCACCGACGGCGTGTTCCGCCGCACCTATTTCCACATCGACTTCCTCGAGCAGCTCGGCGGCGTCAAGTGCGACGTGCCAGTGCTGATCAAGAAAGCCAACGGCAGCGAAGAGCTGGCGCCGCCGGCGATGCGCGTGGTGGGCAAGGTGCAGCATGTCAAGGACATCCAGCGCGCCGACTTCGAGTTCTTGAAGCGCCAGGTGAGCCAGACTGGCACGCCCAAGGTGACGATCCCGTCGCCGACGATGCTGCACTTTCGCGGCGGCCGCGCTGGCATCAGCAAGGTGCACTATCCCGAGTTGGAGCCGGCCTTCTACGACGATGTGGCCGAGGCCTACGGCGAGGAGCTGCGCTCGCTCTACAACGCCGGCTGCCGCTATGTGCAGATGGACGACACCAACATGGCCTACTTGTGTGACGAGAGCATGCGCGAGGCCGCACGCCAGCGCGGCGACGACCCCAACGAGCTGCCGCACCGCTACGCCACCTTCATCAACAAGGTGGTCGCCCGCAAGCCGCCCGGCATGACCCTGGCGATGCACCTGTGCCGCGGCAACTTCAAGAGCACGCATGCGGCCGCCGGCAACTACGAACCCGTTGCCGAGGCCCTGCTGTCGGAAATGAAGCTCGACGCCTACTTCATGGAGTACGACGACGCCCGCAGTGGCGACTTCCGCCCGCTGCGCTTTTTGCCCAAAGGCAAGATCGTGGTGCTCGGCCTGGTGACGACCAAGTTCGGCGAGATGGAAAGCAAGGACGATCTCAAGCGCCGCATCGACGAGGCCGCCAAGTTCGCCCCTCTCGACCAACTGGCCCTGAGCCCACAGTGCGGGTTTTCCTCTACGGTGCATGGCAATAACATCGCAGTCGAAGCCCAACGCGCCAAATTGCGATTGGTGGTCGAGACCGCCGCCGAAGTTTGGGGCTGATCCTTCGCGCCACGACATACCGATTTGCTCAGGAGACCGACCATGACATCCCCCATCCGCACCCTGCTGGCCCTGGCCGCAGCCACCTTGGCCCTGCCCGCCGCCGCGCAGGAAGTGACCCTCAAGTTCCACCACATCTGGAACCCGCAGGCGATGGCCTCGGTGCAGGTCATCACGCCCTGGTGCAACAAGATCGCCGCCGAATCGGCGGGCAAGCTGAAGTGCCAGATCCTGCCGGCCATGAGCGGGGGTGGCACGCCGCCGCAACTGGTGGACCGCGTCAAGGACGGTGTTGATGACCTGGTCATCACCCTGCCGGGCTACACCGCCGGCCGCTTCCCGACCACCGAGGTCTTCGAGCTGCCCTTCATGACCAACTCGGCCGAAGTCGGCGCGCGCGCCAGCTGGGACTACATCAACAAGCATTCGCTGAAAGAGTTTCCCGGCACCAAGCTGCTGGCCACCTGGGTGCATGACGAGGGCTACGTTCACACCAACGGCCGCCAGGTCAAGACCCTGGCCGACTTCAACGGCCTGAAGATGCGCGCCCCGACGCGCCAGACCAACAAGCTGCTGGCGGCCTTGGGCGCGTCGCCCGTCGGCATGCCGCTACCGGCGATCCCCGATGCCGTCGGCAAGGGCACCATCGACGGCTTCTTGCTGCCCTGGGAAGTGATGCCTTCGCTCAAGCTGCAGGAGATGGTCAAGTTCCACAGCGAGACCGATCCCTCGCGCCCGGCGCTGTACAGCGCGGTGTTTGTGTTCGCCATGAACCAGGCCAAATACGACAGCCTGCCGGCCGACCTGAAGAAGGTCATCGACAACAACTCGGGCGCGGCCCTGAGCCAGCAAACCGGCAAGACCTGGGACGGCAGCCAGGCGGCGGGCCGCAAGGCCGCGCAAGACCGCGGCAACAGCTTCTACATGATCCCGGCCAGCGAACTCGACAACTGGGTCAAGGCCTCGGCCCCGCTGTATGCCGACTGGATTGCCGACATGGACAAGCGCGGCAACAACGGCAACGCCATGCTGGCAGAAGCACGCGAGCTGTTGATCAAGTACAAGAAATGACCGCTCCGTGATTGTTGCGGCGCTGCGCCGGCTGGCGCTGGCTTTTGCCCTCGTCGGCGCCAGCGCCGCCCTCGCCGCGGCGCTGCTCACCGTCACCAGCGTGGCCTTGCGCGCGCTGACGACGCGGCCGATCCAGGGCGATGTGGAACTGACGCAGTTCGCCATCGCCTTTGCCATCTCGCTCACCGTGCCGTGGTGCCAGCTGCGCGGCGCCAACATCATTGTTGACTTCTTCACCCAGCGCCTGGCGCCGGCCCACGTGCGCCTGCTCGACGCCATCGGCGCGCTGCTCATTGCTGTGATGTTCGCCCTGCTGGCCTGGCGCAGTGGCGTCGGCGCCGTCGCCGTGTACCAGGCCGGTGAGACCTCGATGATCCGCTCGTTGCCGATGTGGTGGGTTTACGCCTCGCTGGCACCCGGGCTCGCCCTGGCGGCGGCCATCGCGCTGCTGCAAGCTGGCCTGCTGTTCCGTGGCCAATCACTCGACACGCTGCAAGGCGCCGCGCCATGACGCCGACCTGGATCGGCCTGTCGATGTTCGCCGGCATGCTGCTGCTGATGGCGGTGCGCGTGCCCATCGCCGCGGCCATGTTCATCCCCGGCGCGCTCGGCTACTGGGCCATGACCAACGAGCCGGCCCTGCTCAACCTGCTCAAGGGCAGCGCCGTGGCGCGCCTGACGGTGTACGACCTGAGCGTGATTCCGCTGTTTCTGTTGATGGGCCAGTTCGCCACGCAGGGCGGCTTGTCCAAGGCTTTGTTCAAGGCGGCCGCGGCCTTCGTCGGCCACATCCGCGGCGGCCTGGCGATGGCCTCGGTGCTGTCGGCCGGTGCCTTCGGCGCGGTGTGCGGCTCGTCGGTGGCCACCTCGGCCACCATCACGCAAGTGGCCTACCCGGAGATGAAGGCGCACGGCTATCACGGGCGCCTGTCCACCGCCGCGCTGGCCGCCGGTGGCACCCTGGGCATCCTGATTCCGCCCTCGGTGCCGCTGGTGGTTTACGCCATCCTCACCGAGCAGAACATCGCCAAGCTGTTCGCCGCGGCCATGGTGCCCGGTCTGCTGGCGATGTTCGGCTACCTGGTGGTGATTGCGATTTACTGCCGCGTGCGGCCCGACCTGGCTCAGCCCAGCGAACCCCTGCCCTGGCCGGCACGCTGGCGTGCCCTGCTCGGCATCTGGCCCATCGTGCTGATCTTTCTGCTCGTCTTCGGCGGCATCTACAGCGGCCTGTTCTCGCCCACCGAAGGCTCGGCCGTCGGTGCGGTGGCGACCCTGGTGGCCGGCCTGGCGCAGCGCGAGCTCGATCTGCAGGGCTTGAAGCGCAGCTTTCTCGGCACGGCCGAGACCAGCGCCATGGTGTTCCTGATCTTCCTCGGCGCCGACATGATGAACGCCTCGCTGGCGCTCACTGCCCTGCCTGCTGCGCTGGCCGAGTGGGTCGGCCACCTGGACGTGCCGCCCCTGGCCATCGTCGCCAGCATCCTGGCCTTCTACGTCCTGCTCGGTTGCGTGATGGACGAGCTGTCGATGCTGCTGCTGACCATCCCCGTCATCTTCCCCGCGGTGATGAGCCTGGACCTGTGGGGCCTGGCCGCCGAGCCCAAAGCCATCTGGTTCGGCATCCTGGTGCTGATGACGGTCGGCATCGGCCTGATCGCGCCGCCCGTGGGGCTGAACGTCTATGTCGTCAACAACATCGCCCGCGATGTGCCGATGAGCGAGACCTACAAGGGCGTCTTCCCCTTCCTGGCCTGGGACGCCTT
>JANNGJ010000204.1:0-35562 GCA_031403815.1 Burkholderiales bacterium
CGGTCATAGCGCGCTACGCGGAGCGGGGCATAACGCTGAGGCGCACCGACCGGTGCGGGGCCTGGACCTGGCAGTCAGGCGACGGCGACGGCGGAGGGGCAGGGCGCTGCGAGCGGTCTGAGCGCGCGCGATACTGGCACCGTCGCCTGAATCCCTCTGGCGCGGAAGTTGCGACCCGCTGATCGATCAACCATGCTGTCTGGAGCCTCGCCTTGTCCATCCACGTCGCGCTGAACCACGTCACGCACTACCGCTATGACCGCCGGGTCAGCCTGGCGCCGCAAGTGGTGCGGCTGCGCCCGGCGCCGCATTGCCGCACGCCGATCGTGAGCTACTCGCTGCGGGTCGAACCGGTCGAGCACTTCATCAACTGGCAGCAGGATCCGTTCGCCAACTACCTGGCGCGTCTGGTATTCCCGGAGAAAACCACGGCCTTCAAAGTCACGGTCGATCTGGTGGCCGAGATGGCGGTCTTCAACCCCTTCGACTTCTTTCTCGAGCCCGAGGCCGAGACCTTCCCGTTCACCTACAGCAGCGAGTCGGCGCATGAGCTGGCGCCCTACCTGGTGAAGGCTGAGCTGACGCCGCGCTTCGCCGACTTTGTCCAGAGCATCGAGCGCGAGCCTCAGCGCACGATCGACTTTCTCGTCGGCCTGAACCAGCGCCTGCAGCGCGACATCAAGTACCTGATCCGCATGGAGCCCGGCGTGCAGACGCCGGAGCTGACCTTGACCAACCTGTCGGGCTCGTGCCGCGACACTGGCTGGTTGCTGGTGCAGACGCTGCGCCACCTCGGCCTGGCCGCGCGCTTCGTCTCGGGCTACCTGATCCAGCTCAAACCCGATGTCAAGTCGCTCGACGGTCCGTCCGGCACCGAGGTCGATTTCACCGACCTGCACGCCTGGTGCGAGGTGTTCCTGCCGGGCGCGGGCTGGGTCGGCCTGGACCCGACGTCGGGCCTGATGGCCGGCGAGGGCCACATCCCGGTGGCGTGCACGCCCGAGCCGTCGAGCGCGGCGCCCATCAGCGGTGCGGTCGATGACTGCGAGGTTGAGTTCTCGCACGAGATGAAGATCACGCGCATCTACGAAGCGCCGCGCGTCACTCAGCCCTACACCGAGGCCCAATGGCAGGCCATCGTCGCGCTCGGCCACGGCGTGGACAAGCAACTCGCCGCGCAAGACGTGCGCCTGACGATGGGCGGCGAGCCGACCTTTGTCTCGGTGGACGACCGCGACGGCGCCGAGTGGAACACCGACGCCTTGGGCCCCACCAAGCGCGGCATCGCCACCGCGCTGGTGCACCGCCTGCTGGCCAAGTACGGGAAGGGCGGCTTTCTGCACTTCGGCCAGGGCAAGTGGTACCCGGGCGAGCAGTTGCCGCGCTGGGCGCTGTCGATCTGCTGGCGCGCCGACGGCCAGCCCTGCTGGCAAGACCCCGCCGTGTTCGCCGACGAACGCGAGCCGCATCGCTACACGCGCGTTGATGCCGAGCGCTTTCTGAGCCGCCTCACGGCCCGCCTCGGCCTGGACGCAAAGTACGTGCAGCCGTGCTTCGAGGACAGCTTCTACTACCTGTGGCGCGAGCGCCGCTTGCCTGTCAACGTCGACCCGCACGATGCGCGCCTGGACGACGAGCAAGAGCGCGCGCGCCTGCGCCGGGTTTTCGATCAAGGCCTGGCCACGCCGGTCGGCTACCTGCTGCCCTTGCGCAAGGAGTGGATGGCGGGCAAGCCTGGCCCCGCCTGGATCACCAGCCCGTGGTTCCTGCGCGACGACAAGCTCTTCCTTTTACCCGGCGACTCGCCCATGGGCTACCGCCTGCCGCTCGATTCGCTGCCCTGGGCCAAGGCCGAAGACAAACCCGTCGTCATCGATCAGGATCCGTTCGCACCACGCGCGCCGCTGCCCAGCGCTGCAGCCTTCAAGGCCCAGGTGCGCAGCTTCGACAAGGTGGTGCCCACGCTGACGGCGGCGCTGCCGGCCAGCGTTGGTGCAGCGGCGGGCGCCAGCGCGAGTGCCCCCGCCGGCGCTGCCGACCGGACGGGCCCGGCGAGCCCGCCCACGGTTCAACCGAGCCCCGGCGCTCGCCCGCAGCGCTTCGAATCTGCCGGCGCCTTGACCCGCACCGCGTTGTGCGTCGAGGTGCGTGACCCGCAACGCGGCAACGGCCCCAAAGCCGAGCGCGAGCATGGCGGCCTGAGCGGCGTGATGTACGTCTTCATGCCCCCACTGGCTTACCTCGAGGACTACCTCGAACTGGTGGCCGCGATCGAAGCCACGGCGGTCGAGCAGGGCGTCAAGCTCGTCCTCGAAGGCTACCCGCCGCCGCGCGACCCGCGCCTGAAGCTGTTGCAGGTGACGCCCGACCCGGGTGTGATCGAAGTCAACATCCACCCGGCACACAACTGGCACGAACTAGTTGACCACACCGAGTTTCTCTACGACGCAGCGCACCGCACGCGCTTGTCGACCGAGAAGTTCATGCTCGACGGGCGTCACACCGGCACCGGTGGCGGCAACCACTTCGTGCTCGGCGGCGCCACGCCGGCCGACAGCCCTTTCTTGCGCCGGCCCGATCTACTGGCCAGCCTGCTCACCTACTGGCACAACCACCCCTCGCTCAGCTACCTGTTCTCGGGCATGTTCATCGGGCCGACCAGCCAGGCGCCGCGTTTTGACGAGGCGCGCAATGACCAGGTCTATGAGATCGAGATTGCATTGCAGGAACTCGAGCGCCAAGCCCAATTGGCGGGTCAAGGCGCGAGCGCTGCGGCGCTGCCTGGCTCGGTGCCGCCCTGGGTGATCGACCGCGCCTTGCGCAACTTGCTGGTTGACGTGACCGGCAACACCCACCGCAGCGAGTTCTGCATCGACAAGCTGTACTCGCCCGACAGCGCCACCGGCCGGCTCGGTCTGCTCGAGTTGCGTGCCTTCGAGATGCCGCCGCATGCGCAGATGAGCCTGGCCCAGCAGCTGCTGCTGCGCTCCTTGGTGGCCTGGTTCTGGCGCGAGCCCTACCGCGGACGCGGCAGCACGCGGCTGACGCGCTGGGGCACGGCACTGCACGACCGCTTTCTGCTGCCGACCTTCGTGAAGATGGATTTCGACGACGTGATGGCCGATTTGCGCGCCGCAGGCTTCGGCTTCGATGCGCAGTGGTTCGCGCCGCACTTCGAGTTTCGTTTTCCGCTGATTGGTGAAGTCAGCAACCTCGGCATCGAGATGAGCCTGCGCACGGCGCTCGAGCCCTGGCACGTGATGGGCGAGGAGGGCGCGGCGGGCACCACGGTGCGCTATGTCGACTCATCGCTCGAGCGGCTGGAGCTGAAGGTGACGGGCCTGAACGACAACCGCCACGTCGTCACCGTTAATGGCCGCGCCGCGCCGCTGCAATCCACCGGCCGCGCAGGTGAGTTCGTGGCCGGCGTGCGCTACCGTGCGTGGCACCCGCCGTCGGCGCTGCATCCCACCATCAAGTCGCACGCGCCGCTGAGCTTCGACCTCGTCGACACCTGGCACCAGCGTTCCATGGGCGGCTGCCAGTACCACGTGGCCCACCCGGGCGGCCTGAGCCCCGAGGACTTTCCCGTCAACGCCTACACGGCAGAGAGCCGGCGTCTGGCACGCTTCTTCCGTTTCGGCCACACCCCGGGGCAAATGAAGGTCGAGCCGGTGCAGCCCAGCCGGGAATTCCCGTTCACGCTCGATCTGCGGCTCGGCTAACGTGGCAGCTTGACCGACAGCTTGAAGGCCTCTTTGTCCAGCGTGCTCGTTTCTTCGTCGATGGCCCCCGCGTCGCCGGCTTTCGAGCCCGGCAGCGCGGCCGTCAGCGAGGGCTGGGACGAGTGCCGGGGCCCCGACGGTGCGTTGCGGCCGGCTTGGCAGCGCTTCTTCGACAACACGCCGGCCCTGTGCGACGACCCGGCGGCTGCGTTCGAACGCCACCGCACGGCCATCGCCCAGCAGATCCGCGCCGATGGCGTCACGCACAACCTGCATGCCGAGGACGGCGACCGGTCCGTGGCGCGACCCTGGTCGCTCGAGGCGCTGCCTTTCGTCGTCGAGGCGGCCGACTGGGCCGTGATCGAGCGCGGCGTGCTGCAACGCGCGCGCCTGCTCAGTGCCATGCTGGCCGACACCTATGGCCCGCAACACCTATTGCAGAACGCCCTGCTGCCGCCCGAATTGGTGTTTCGCCACAGTGGCTACCTGCGCGCCTTGCACGGCGTGATGCCGGTCGGCGGCATGCACCTTCACATCGTGGCCTTCGATCTGGCGCGCGGCCCCGATGGCCGCTGGTGGGTGATCTCGCAGCGCACGCAGTCGCCGTCGGGCCTGGGCTATGTGCTGCACAACCGGCTCATCATCTCGCGTCTGTTTCCGGAAGCTTTCCGCGAGATGCGGGTGCAGCACTTCGCTTCGAGCTACCGCCGCTTGCTCGACACCGTGCAGCAGCAGGCCGGCGAGATTGCCGCGCGGCTGGGCGACGGCAACCAACCGCGCGTGGCCTTGCTCACGCCTGGGCCCTACAGTGAAACCTACTTCGAGCATGCCTACCTGGCGCGCTACCTGGGCCTGCCGCTGGTCGAAGGCGCGGACCTGACAGTACGGGGCGAGCGCCTGTTCCTGCGTACGGTCGAGGGCCTGCAACCGGTGCATGCGCTGTTGCGGCGCCTGGACGATGACTACTGCGACCCGCTCGAATTGCGTCCCGACTCTGCGTTGGGTGTGCCGGGTCTGGTGCAGGTTTTGCGGGCGCAGAACCTGGCGCTGGCGAATGCCCTGGGCAGCGGCTTTCTTGAATCGAGCGCGGTGCAGGGCTTCCTGCCGGCGATCTCGCAGGCCCTGCTCGGCGAAGAGCTGGCGCTGCCCTCGCTGTCGACCTGGTGGTGTGGCGAGACGGCTTCGTGGGAGGCCGTGCGCGACGACCTCGCCGGTCGCGTGTTGCGCTCGGCCCTTAGCCGCAGCGGCCATGCCGCGCGGCGCATCGAGGCCCAGGAGTTGGCGGCCACGCAGCAGCGCATCGACGCCGATCCGGGCGCTTACACCGTGCAAGGCCACCTGGCCAGTTCGCGCGCGGCACTGCCACTGCCCGGCGGCGCGTTGTCGGCCCGGCCGGCGATGCTGCGCGTGTATGCCATGGCCGATGCCGCCGACCGCTGGCATGTGCTGCCGGGCGGCTTGACGCGGGTGGCAACACGCGCGCCGCTGTCAGTGTCGATGGCCCAAGGCGGTACCAGCCTGGACACCTGGGTCATGACCGACGGCCCGGTCGACACGTTTTCGATGCTGCCACAGCGCCTGTCGGTTGCCGATCTGGCCGCACGGCGCCCGCCGGTGGCCAGCCGCACCGCGGAGAACCTGTTCTGGCTTGGGCGCTACAGCGAGCGCACCGAGCAAGCCGTGCGTCTGGTGCGTGCTGCGCTGGAGCTGGTTGAAGGTGACGATGAGGTGCCGCCGCCGCTGCTGGCAGCCCTGTCGCGGCTGGTCGAGGCGCAGGGCCTGGTGCCTGCCGGCACGCCGGGTGCCGAGCGCTCGGTGGCGCGGTTCGCGCGCAACCTGCTGGCTGCGCTGGTGCAGCGCGAAGGCGGCATCGGCGCGGCGCTCCAGTCCTTGGCGCGCGTCACGGGCGCCTTGCGCGAACGGCTGTCGCCCGAGCAGTGGGGTTTGGTGCGGCGCATGGGCGACAGTTTCCAGGCCTCTTTCGACGCCGGTGCCAGCGGCGTGCCCCGGCTCGCCCAGGCCTTGCCCGCGCTGCAACGGCTGACGCTGCAGCTCGCGGCAATGACGGGCGCGCAGACCGACCGCATGACGCGTGACCATGGCTGGCGGCTGTTGTCGGTCGGGCGCCTCATCGAGCGCCTGGCCGGCATGGCCAACACGCTGGCAACCCTGCTCGAAGCCTTCGACGCGCGCAGCGGCTCCACGCCCACCACCGAACTGCTGCTCGATCTGTTCGACAGCCGCATCACGTTTCGCGCTCGCTACCAACGTCATGAAGACCTGCTGGCGCTGGCCGACCTGCTGGTGCAGGACGACACCAACCCGCGCGCCTTTGCCGGCACGCTGCGCCGCCTGCGCACCGAACTCGGAAAGTTGCCCGGTGGCGACGCTGTGACGGGGGCCTTGCGCGCGTTGCTGCCGACCTCGGGCGCCGGCCCGTCCCTGGCCGATTTAGCGGCCGACGGCGAAGGCGCCATGCGCGCTCGCCTGGTGGCGTTGGCACAGCAACTTTCCGCGTCGGCGGCCGCGCTCAGCGACGCTGTTGGCCAGCACTATTTTGCCCATGCCGACAGCGCTGCCGGCTTGCATCGGGTGTGATGGCATGAACCCACACACGCCGCATGCCGCCCTGCTCGAAGTCGAGCACCTGACGCACTACCTGTACGCCGCGCCGGTCGATCTGTCTTACCACCTGGCCTACCTGCGCCCGCTGGAAGACGCCACGCAGGCCGTCACGCAGTTCGAGATGGAAGTCGAGCCGCTACCGACGCACCAGCGCACCGAGCGCGACCGGCTGCGCAACCAACGCAGTTGTTTCACCTTGACCCAGGCGCACCGCGAGCTGCGCGTGTACACCCGCAGCCAGGTTGCGGTGCAGGCAAGCCCAGCGACAGACGCCGCGGCGTCACTGCCCTGGGAGGCTGTGCGCGAGCGCCTGCGTTACGTGGCCGGGGCCCCCTACGAGCCGGCTGCCGAGTTTGTCTTTGCCTCGCCCTTCGTGCCGCTGCTGCCGGCCTTGCGCGAGCTGGCGTTGCCGTCCTTCGCCGCCGGCACACCGGTGGCGCAGGTGGCCATCGACCTGATGGCGCGCATCCATGCCGGCTTTGCCTACCGCACGGCCAGTACCGAGATTGACACGCCCTTGGCCGAGGTGCTGCACAAGCGCGAAGGCGTGTGCCAGGACTTTGCGCATCTCATGATCGGCGCCTTGCGCTCGATGGGTCTGGCCGCGCGCTATGTCAGCGGCTACCTGTTGACATCGCCGCTCGATGTTGGTGCAAGCGCCGCACCGATGCTGGGCGCCGACGCGTCGCATGCCTGGGTGGGGGTGTGGTGCCCGATGGCCGACGGTCGCCCCGCGCGCTGGCTCAAGCTCGACCCGACCAACAATGTTTTGCCGACGACGGCGCACGTGCGCCTGGCCGTCGGCCGCGACTATGGCGATGTGACGCCGCTGCGCGGTGTGATCCGTGGCGGCGGCGAGCACCAATTGGCGGTGCGCGTGAGCACTCGCCGCATCGGCTGAGCAGGATGGCAAAGGAATTGCGAGGGGTGATGGCAATGAGCAGGCAATTTGACGAGATGTACAGCGGGCCCGAAGCGGTGCGCGAGCATTACCGCAGCTACGCACGTTGGCTGGCCGAGCAACCTGGCGACGTGATGAGCAGCCGGCGCGAGGAAGCCGCCACTATCTTCCGGCGTGTCGGCATCACCTTCGCGGTGTATGGTGCCAAGGACGAAGACGCGAAGTCGGAAAATACGGGCACCGAGCGCCTGATCCCTTTCGACCTGATCCCGCGCATCATCCCGGCGGCCGAGTGGCACGACATGCAGCGGGGTTTGGCCCAGCGCGTCACGGCGCTCAACCGTTTCATCCACGACGTGTACCACGGCCAGGAGATCCTCAAGGCCGGCATCGTCCCGACCGAGCAGGTGCTGCGCAACAGCCAGTTCCGCCCTGAGATGGTGGGTGTCGACGTGCCCGGCAATGTGTACTCCCACATCGCCGGCATCGACATCGTGCGCGCCGCCAATGCCGATGGTAGCGGCGTGTACTACGTGCTCGAAGACAACTTGCGCGTGCCCAGCGGCGTGAGCTACATGCTCGAGAACCGCAAGATGTCGATGCGCCTGTTTCCCGAGCTGTTCAGCCGGCACCGAATCGAGCCGGTGGCGCATTACCCCGACTTGCTGCTCGAGACCCTGCGCTCGCTGGCGCCGGCCAGCGCCAACGAGCCGACGGTGGTGGTGCTCACGCCCGGCATGCACAACAGCGCCTACTTCGAGCACGCCTTCCTGGCCCAGCAGATGGGCGTCGAACTGGTGGAAGGCCAGGACCTGGTGGTGCGCGACGGTTTCGTCTTCATGCGCACCACGCAGGGCCCGCGCCGGGTGGATGTGATCTACCGCCGCGTCGACGACGACTTCCTCGACCCCAAGGCCTTCCGCCCCGACAGCACGCTCGGCTGCGCCGGCCTGCTCGACGTCTACCGTGCCGGCAACGTCACGCTGTCCAATGCCATCGGCACCGGGGGTGGCCGACGACAAGAGCATCTATCCCTACGTGCCCAAGATGATCGAGTTCTACCTCGGCGAGACGCCGATCCTGCAAAACGTGCCGACCCATCTGTGCCGCGACAAGGCCGACCTGCAGTACGTGCTCGATCACTTGGGCGAACTGGTGGTGAAGGAAGTGCACGGCGCCGGCGGCTACGGCATGCTGGTCGGCCCGGCCGCCAGCAAGCAGGAAATCGAAGACTTCCGCGCGGCCTTGCTTGCCAACCCGAGCAACTACGTCGCCCAGCCGACGCTGGCGCTGTCGACCTGCCCGACCTATATCGAGCGTGGGATCGCGCCGCGCCACATCGATCTGCGGCCCTTCGTGCTCTCGGGCAAGAGCGTGCAGATGGTGCCGGGCGGGCTGACGCGCGTGGCACTCAAGGAAGGTTCGCTGGTCGTCAACTCGTCGCAGGGCGGGGGCACCAAGGACACCTGGGTACTCGAGGCTTAGGGAGACCGGATCATGCTGTCACGCACCGCCGACCACCTGTTCTGGATGGCCCGCTACATGGAGCGGGCCGAGAACACGGCCCGCATGCTCGATGTCAACTACCAGATGTCGATGCTGCCGCAGTCGGCCGACGAAGCCGAGCAGGGCTGGCGCGCCTTGCTCGGCATCTCCGAGTTGACGAGCAGCTTCAACGAGCATTACCCGAACGTCGATGCGCGCAACGTCATGGAGTTCATGGTGCGCGACGCGAGCAACGCGTCGAGCATCGTTTCGTGCGTGACGGCGGCGCGCGAAAACGCCCGCGCGGTACGCGGGGCGCTGACCACGGAGGTGTGGGAAACACAGAACCAGACCTGGCTCGAGTTCAGCCGCCTGCTGGCCGGCAGCGATTTCCACCGCGACCCAAGCACCCTGTTCGAGTGGGTTAAGTTCCGCTCGCACCTGTCGCGCGGCGTCACCCTGGGCACCATGCTGCAAGACGAGGCGCTGAACTTCCTGCGAATGGGCACCTTTCTGGAGCGCGCCGACAACACGGCGCGCCTGCTCGACGTCAAATTCCAGAGCCTGATCGGCGACTACTTCGGCGCCACCGGCAACGGCGCCGGTGCCGCCCCGGAGAGCCAAGAGGTCGATTTCTATCACTGGAGCGCGGTGCTGCGCTCGGTGTCGGGCTTCGAGGTCTACCGCAAGGTCTACCGCAACGTGATCCGCCCCGACAAGGTGGCCGAGTTGCTGATCCTGCGCCCCGACATGCCACGCTCGCTGGCCGCCTGCATGAACGGCGTCGTGCTCAACCTCGACCAAGTGGCCAATGCCCAGAGTTCGGAGACCATGCGCCGCGCCGGCCGCCTGCGCAGCGACTTGCAGTACGGCCGCATCGACGAGATCCTGGCCACCGGGCTGCATGCCTATTTGACACAGTTCCTGGATAGAGTGGGTGACCTGGGGGTGGGGATCAGCCGGGACTTCCTGGTGCCGATGGCGGCTTGAAAGTCGTCTGGGTCGAGCGGCAATCCGGCAAGGAGCGGCCAGCCTTGGTTACCCCCCCCCATTTGAGTGGGTTGGCGTCATACAGATGACGCCGCTGAGCCCTAGAATTGTGTCGTTAGTGGTTGTTACGAGCGCCGCCAGCATGTGAATATTGGAGATATCCAAAATGCTAAAAAGTACCGTCCAAAAATCCATCGCAGCGCTCGTCGTTGTCAGTGCAGCGATCTTTGCCATGTCGCCCGCGCATGCCATCGTCGTCAGCGGAAGTTGGGATCCGAAGTACGGTGTGCCTTTCGAGGGCGGCGACCCCCTTTCCACAGACGACGATATGTGGTGGTCTGGCACCGCCCGGTACAGCATTCCTGATAGCTGCTTGACGACCAGTGCGGTCGTCACCTGCAGTGGCATGTTCGTCACCAGCGCAGAGGTTGAGTTGCGCCAGGGCGCAGGCGGGACGTTATTGGGCACCCTGTTGTTCGGTGGCCTGTCTGGTGGCAGCGCAGCCATCACGAGCCTCAGGTTTGACTCCTTTGGTAATGTGGTGTGGGTTGAATCCAACTACTTCGAGCCTTTGGCTTCTGTCACTTCTCTCACCAGCAACTTGTACGGCCTCTCGGGTTACTCATTTTCCCTTGGCTTTGATGCGAGCGGCGCGATGCTGTTTCACACCGAAAACACAGCATTCCTCGACAGACATGGTGACCATGGCGACCAGTCGGGCGTGTTCTGGAACGGCGTTGGTAAGGGCCACATCGGTGAACTCTGCAGCCCGACTACGGCGCCCGGTGACGGTATCAGATGCGGCTTTTCTGATAGTTCCGGAGTCGTTACCTTTTCTCCCATTAACGCCATACCCGAGCCCGGCACCTATGCGCTGATGCTCGCCGGTCTTGGTGCCGTGGGCTTCATGGCGCGCCGTCGGCGCCAGACTCAAGCCTGAGCCTGGCGAATCGCGCGCCGTTTGCGCGTCACCATTCGCCTCAATGAGCAGCCATTGCGCTGCTCATTGCATTTTCGAGGTCCCACGCTTCGCCCGTCGTCCACGAGGGCGCGTAAAGGCTCTCGGGCAGCGACTGCTTGAGGCTTTCGATCTGCGCTTCCCAGCGACGCTGCGACCGGGGTGGACGTGAGAGCGCCAGGCGGAGTCGCATCGCGGTGGTGGCAGCAGCCAGTTGGACTGCCAACTCTGGCGCGCCGGACTGGATGGCGAGTGCCGAATGGTCCTCAAGGCAAGTCAGCAACTCGAGGCGCATCTCAAATGCGCGGAAGGCACGCAGCGCCTCCTGCAATCGGGCGCGGGCCTGCTCGATGTTGCCACCCTGCAAGTCGAGTCGCCCTAGCCACCAGGTGGCCGTGGCCTGTCCACGCTTGTCCCCAGCGCCCTCGCAGACAGCCAACGAGCGCTTGAACCGCACGTGGGCCCGCGGTTGGTCGCCAGCTTCTAAAGCGGACTCGCCAAGTGCCAGTTCGCACACTGCCTCGGCTTCCAGATGCTTGATGTCCCGCGCAATCAACAGCGCCTGCTCGAGATGCTCGCGAGCCTGCTCGTCGTGACCGGCGTGGATCTCGATCTGGCCCAGATGAATGAGGCCGACGGCCTCGCCAATGCGGTGACCCACCTGACGAAACAGTTGCAGCGCTTCATATTCGGCGGCTGACGCGCCAATTTCATCGCCTGATTGCAATCGCACCAGCGACAGGGTCGACAAGGTGGATGCAATGTCCACCACCTTCCCCAGTTTGCGTCGATGGTCGAGGCAGGTTTCGAGCATCTGCTGGGCTTCGGCGTAGTCGCTCTGGCTCTCGGCCAGGCTGGCGCCAACGTACAAGGCATGCGACTGCGCCATCTCTGAGCTCTGCACATCGGGCAAGGCCAGGGCAGATCGAACAATGCTTCGACCTTCGCTGGCATAGCCGCGCAGGAGCCAGAAGTTTTGCAAGGCGACGCAAGACTTAACGGCGATGAAGGCGTCAGTGCCACCTGACAGGGCCAGCGCGATAGAGCTGCGCAGGTTGTCAAGATCGGTTTCGGCTCGGCCTACCCACTGCGCCTGTTCCGGACCATTCAGGCCATCACGAACCTGCTTGGCCAGCGTGAAGAAGAACTGGCAATGGCGTTCGGCGATGGCGCCCTTTTCGCCGCCCTGTTCCAGCTTCTCGCTGGCGTAGTCGCGCAACGTCTCGAGCATGCGGTAGCGCGATACCTCCCCGCTGTCGTCGAGCATCAGCAGCGACTTCTCCACCAGCGAATGCAACAGGTCGATCACGTCAAGGCTGTCGATGGGCTCGGCGCCGCAGACTTCCTCTGCTGCTGCGAGATCAAAGCCGCCGGTAAACACGCCCAGGCGATTGAGTACGGTCTTCTCGTTGTCGCTGAGTAGTTCGTACGACCAATCCACCAGTGCGCGCAAGGTTTGTTGCCGCTCCTGCAGCACGCGGTCGCCCCCGGTGAGGATCTTGTAGCGGTCCTTCAGGCGCTTGTTGATGTCGGCCACGCCGAGCGAGCGCACGCGTGCCGCGGCCAACTCCAGCGCCAGCGGAATGCCTTCGAGCCGCGACACCAGCTCGGCGATCGCCGGGGCTTCCTTCTCGTTCAGTTCGAAGGACGGCTTGTGCTGCTGGGCGCGGGCGACGAACAGGCGCACCGCGGTGGACTCGCGCAGCATCGCGAGCGAGTCGCCGATCTTGGGCACCGGCAGCGGCAGGATCGGGTAGGCGTGCTCGCCCGGCACCTTCAGCGCTTCGCGGCTGGATGTGATCATGCGCACGTTGGGGGCGGCCTTCAGGATCGCGTGGGCCATGTCGGCGCAGGCGTGCACCAGGTGCTCGCAGTTGTCGATCACGATCAGCAGGCGTTTGACGCGCAGGTGCGCGCACAAGGTCTGGATCAGCGGCCGGTCGGGTTCCTCGCGCACATCGAGCACCCGCGCCGCTTCGCCGACCACCAGCGCGGGGTCGCTGAGCGGAGCCAGATCGAGAAACCAGGCTCCGTCAAGGTAGTCCTGCAGGGTTTGCGCTGCCACTTGCAGCGACAACCGGGTCTTGCCCAGCCCGCCCATGCCGAGCAGGGTCAGCAGGCGCGACTTCTTCAACAGCGCCTTGACTTCGTCGAGCTCACGCTCGCGGCCGATGAAGGAGGTGCCCTGGAACGGCAGGTTGTTCGGAATGTCCCGCACTGGCAGCCACCAGTCAGCCTGGCGAATGACGCGGTAGACCTTCTCGCTGTCGGGTGGTGGCTCGAAGCGCTTGTCAGGGTCGCCGACCTCGAACAACTCGATCGGGTCGGCCACGCCCTTGATCATCCAGTGGCCGTGCGATTCGACCTTCAGCGCGGTCTGGCCAAGGGCTTGGCGCGCCTCTGGCGTCAGCAAGGTCTGGCCGCCGTGCGCGACCGACATGACGCGTGCTGCGGTCGGTTTGGCCAGGCCATCCACCTCCAGGGGCTTGGCACCGCGGGCCACGTCGTCGGCCTGGTTCTCGCGCAGGATCACCGGGCCGACGTGCAGCCCGGCGCGGGCTTTCAGGGGCCGTGGCAGCGCCGCCAGGGCGTGGTGGTAGGCACCGGCATAGGCGACTGCGTCGGTGGCGTTCTCGAACAACAGCAACATGCCGTCGGTCTTGTCGATCTCGCGCCCGTGCCAAGTCGGCAACAGGTCGCGTGCCACCCGGTCATGTCCGGCCCAGACCTCGGCCATGGCGGCGTCACCGATCTGCTCCGACAGCTTGGTGCTGTCGACCACGTCGGTCAGTAGGAGGGCCCGGACTTCGCTCATCTTGGTCTCTGCTGGACGCGGACTGTATATGGCGAAGGGGCGGTCAGGCCAGCCGAATCGTCGAGCGCCCCGTCCCGCCGCGGGGGGCATCGTGGCGCGCGCAGCCGTTGGGTGTCATCAAGCTGCCACGCGAGGCGTGGCAGCTTTCAAACCATCGGGTCGCCTGTCAGGCGGCCCGGCTCAAGCGGGGCGGGGTGGGTTCAGGACCCGCTGAACTTGAAGTCCGTCTTGGCCTTCTTGCGCAGCTCTTCCTGGTACTGCTGCAGCTTTTGCTGCGACAGCCGCTGCTGCACTTGCGGCTTGACTTCTTCGAAGGGCGGGAACTGGGCTTCACGCGTGTCTTCGAGCTTGATGATGTGATAGCCGAACTGGCTCTTCACCGGCGCGGGCGTGGTCTCGCCTTTCTTCAGCGCGGCCAGGGCCTGGCCGAACTCGGGCACGTAACTGTCGGCCTTGGCGAAGTCGAGGTCGCCGCCGTTGGCGCCGGAGCCCTTGTCGGTGCTGTGCTTCTTGGCCAACTCGTCGAACTTGGCGCCCGCAATCAACTGCTTGAGCAGTGATTTGGCTTCGTCTTCCATCTCCACCAGGATGTGCCGCGCACGGTACTCGGTGCCCGTGGCTTGGCCCTTGAACTTGTCGTACTCGACCTTGGCTTCGGCGTCGCTGACCGGGTTCTTCTTCTGGTAGTCGGCGAACAGCTCGCGGATCAGGATGGTCTGGCGTGCCAGCTCCATCTGGCTGCGGTAGTCGGCACCCGCGGCAATGCCGCGCTTCTCTGCCTCTTGGGCAAAGACTTCGCGCAGCACGACTTCGTCGCGCACACGTGCTTCCAGCTCTGGTGTCACCGGCTGCTGGCCACCGCGCGTGGCCTGCTGCATCAACAGATCAACGCGCGCTTTCGGCACGGCCTTGCCGTTGACGATGGCGATGTTCTGCGCTGCGGCGCCGCCGCTGATCGCCAGCGCGAGCGCGAACACGGCAAAGGATTTCTGGGACATGGGGGTCTTGCCTTTCAAAAGCGAGGTCGCGCACCGGGACGGCGGCGGGAACGGAGAATCAGGAGAGGGCGTGCGCTGCAGGATCGCTCGGCGGGGTGCGGGCTTCGATGGCCAGCGCGTGAATACCCTCCGCGACGAGCGAGCGCAAGGTATCATACACAAGGCGATGGCGGGCCACGAGTGACAGTCCGGTGAAGGAGTGGCTGGTCACGCGCACCGTGAAATGACGGCCTTCCTTGGCGCCGGCGTGGCCAGCGTGCAGGTGGCTGTCGTCCAGCACTTCCAGAGCTGTGGGTTGCAGCGCAGCGCGCAGGGCGGCTTCCACGCGCTCGGCTGTGACGGCGTTCATTGCGGCTCCTTGCGTGCGTCTGGCGTGGCAGGTTCTTCGGGCAAATAGCGGCTGAGGTAGAGCCCTTGCGCCAGCGTGAAAATGAGCATCAGGCCGATGCCGCCGAAGAGCTTGAAGTTGACCCAGGCATCGGTGGAAAAGGTGTAGGCCACCCACAGATTGAGCGCGCCCATGGCAGCGAAGAAGCCGACCCAGGCCCAGTTCAGGCGATGCCACACCGTATCAGGAAGCTGCAACTGTTCGCCGAGCAGCACCCGCAACAAGTTCTTGCCGAACAACAGCGGGCCGAGCAGGAAGGCGCCGGCCATGACCCAATACAGCAGGGTCGGCTTCCACTTGATGAAGGTCTCGCTGTGAAACCACAGCGTCAACCCGCCCAGCACGGTGACCAGCCCGAGGCTGACCCAGAGCATGGTGTCGACCTTCTTGCCGCGCAGCTTGAGGATGAGCACCTGCACCAGCGTGGCCGCCATCACCACCACGGTGGCCAGCAGCACCGGGGCTTCGCCGGGCCCGACCACCCCGCCCGAGACCAGGAAGCCGAAGTGCTCGGAGGCGAAGGCCGCGGCGGCGTCCTTGTCGCTGCCGGCCCACTTGAAGGCGGCAAAGAACAGGATGATGGGCAGGAAATCGGCCAGTAGCTTCATGTCTTCTTGAAATCAATGGCTGCGGAATTGATGCAGAAGCGCTCACCGGTGGGCTCTGGGCCGTCTTCGAACACATGCCCCAGGTGTGAGCCGCACTTGTTGCAGCGCACCTCCACCCGCACCATGCCGTGGCTGGCGTCGACGACGCGCTCCACCACCTCGCTGTTGATCGGCTGGAAGTAGCTCGGCCAGCCGCAACCGGCGTCGAACTTGGTGCTCGAGTCGAACAGCGGCGTGCCGCAGCCGACACACAGGTACTTGCCGGCGTCGGTGTGATCCCAATACTTGCCGCTGAAGGCGCGCTCGGTGGCCGCATGACGGGCCACCTGGTATTGCATCGGGTCGAGTTCGGCGCGCCACTCGTCGTCGGTCTTCTTCACGGTGTAGCGCGGGTCGTCGTGGGCGTGGGGCATGTCAGTGACTCATGGAAAAAAGCGCAGGCCATCCAAGCGCTGCGGATCCGGCTCTGCCGGTCCGCTGGCGGTGCCCCCTTGAGGGGGAGCGCCGAAGGCGCAACGGGGGTGGTTCACGATGAACAAGAAACTTCGATCTGCTGGGCCCAGGCGGGCGGGTGGTCGGCGTAGGCCGCGTGTTCAGGCTGTTCGTCGAAGGGACGCTCGAGAACTTTCAGCAGTCGCTGCACTTCGTCGAAGTTGCCCTGCTGCGCGCGCTCGATGGCGGTTTGGGCCAGGTGGTTGCGCAGTACGAACTTGGGGTTCACGCTCTGCATCCTCGCCGCCCGCTCCGAATCGATGCTGCCTTCCTGGGCCAGGCGCGCGCGGTAGCGCAGGGCCCAGGCGTCGTAGGCCTCTCGGTTGACGAAGACGTCGCGGGTGGCGATGTCCGGGCCGGCCAGGCGGCGGAAGGTGATGGTGAAGTCGGCGTGGTCGGCCGCCATCAGGCGCAGCAGGTCGTCTGCCAGGATCTGGTCGTCGTCGTGTTCGCTGACCAGTCCGAGTTTGGCGCGTAGCGCAGCCAGCATGGAGCGGGCGTACTCGGCCTTGTAGGGCTCGAGGGCGGCCAGCAAACGCTCGCTGGCCGCCTCGGCCGGGCCCTCGACGGCCGGCAACAGGGCCTGGGCGAGGGCGTGCAAATTCCAGAAGCCCACGCCGGGCTGGCGCGCGTAGGCATAGCGGCCCTGGTGATCACTGTGATTGCAGATGTGGCCGGGGTCAAAGCCGTCGAGAAAACCAAAGGGCCCGTAGTCGATGGTCAGACCGAGCAGCGACATGTTGTCGGTGTTCATCACACCGTGGCAGAAGCCCACCGCCTGCCACTGCGCCATCAGGCGCGCGGTGCGCAGCGCCACGGCCTGCAGCAGCGCGGCAGCGGGCTCGGCATCGCCACTCAGCTGCGGAAAGTAGCGCGCCAGCGTGGCAACCAGCAGGCGGCGCAGGGCATCGACATCGCTGGTCGTGTGGGCGAAGTGCTCGAAGTGGCCAAAGCGCAGAAAGCTCGGCGCCACGCGCGTGACCACCGCCGCAGTCTCCAGCGTCTCGCGCCGCACCGCCTGCGGCGAGCCGATGACGGCCAGCGCGCGCGTGGTCGGAATGCCCAGGCCATGCATCGCCTCGGAGCCCAGGAACTCGCGAATCGACGAGCGCAGCACCGCCCGGCCGTCGCCCATGCGCGAGTAGGGCGTCAAGCCGCTGCCTTTGAGCTGCACTTCCATCGGCCCGGCGGGCGTGTCGATCTCGCCCAGCAGCAGGGCCCGGCCGTCGCCCAACTGGCCGGCCCAGACGCCGAACTGGTGGCCAGAGTAGACCGAGGCGTGCGCTTGCGGGCCCGTTGCGCGCTGGTTGCCTGACAAGACCGCCAGGGCGTTGTCGCTGGTCAGCCAATCGCCCAGGCCGAGCGAGTGCGCCAGGGCCTCGCTGCGCGCGACCCAATGCGGGTCGCTCACGGGCTGCGCCGACAGCTCGGTGCCAAAACGCGGGCCAAGCGACTGCAAAAAAGACTGTGCACGCCATGCAGGCGCCGCGGTGGGGGGCAGGAAGTCGGGTGCGTTCACGGGGGCGTATTGTCGATGCTGCCGGTGCTGCCTGCCGCGGGTGGGGGAATCACGCTTTGACAGGCCCCGGCGTGGCGCCAATACTCGCCGCCCACACCCCCTGGAGTCTCGATGCTTGGCCTGATGCAAGACCAGCCGCTGTTGATCTCGAGCCTGATCGAGTTTGCCGGCCGCCACCACCATGACGCCGAAATCGTCTCGCGCCGTGTCGAAGGCGACATCCACCGCTGCACCTACTACCAGGCCGCCGCGCGCTCGCGTCAGGTGGCCGCTGCGCTCGACCGCCTCGGGCTGGCCTTCAGCGACCGCGTGGCCACGCTGGCCTGGAACGGCCACCGCCACTACGAGCTGTACTTCGGCATTGCTGGCAGCGGGCGTGTGGTGCACACCTTGAACCCGCGCCTGGCGCCCGACCAGGTGGCCTGGATCGCCAACCATGCCGAAGACCGCGTCATCGCTTTCGACCTGAGCTTTCTGCCCATCATCAAGGCGGTGTGGCGCCAGTGCACCACGGTCAAACACTGGATCGCGCTGTGCGACGCCGACGCACTGCCCACTGATTCCGGCATTGATGGTCTGCTGAGCTATGAGGCCTGGATTGGCACCGAGCGCAGCGACTGCGTCTGGCCGGTCTTCGACGAAAACAGTGCCGCCATCCTCTGCTACACCAGCGGCACCACCGGCAACCCCAAGGGCGTGCTTTACAGCCATCGCTCCATCGTGCTGCATGCCTGGGCCGCTGCCATGCCCGACGCGCTCAGTTTGTCAGCGCGCGATTGCATCTTGCCGGTGGTGCCGATGTTCCACGTCAACGCCTGGGGGATTCCCTTTGCCGCGGCGATGACCGGGGCCAAGCTGGTGTTCCCGGGGCCGGCACTGGATGGCAAATCGGTCTATGACTTGCTTGAGTCCGAACGCGTGACGATGGCCGCCGGCGTGCCTACGGTGTGGCTGATGCTGCTCAACCATGTCAGCCAGAACAATCTCAAGTTCACCACCATGCGGCGCACCGCGATCGGTGGCTCGGCCTGTGCGCCGGCCATGATCAAGGCCTTTCGCGACGACTACGACGTCACCGTGCTGCACGCCTGGGGCATGACGGAGACCTCACCCATCGCCACGGTCTGCACGCTCAAGAAGGCACAGATGGCGCTCGACCCCGACGCTCAGTTGGCGATCATGGCCAAGCAGGGGCGCGCGGTGTACGGCGTCGAGTTGCGCATCGTCGATCCCGCAGGCCAGGAGCTGGCCTGGGACGGCCAGACCAGCGGCGATGTGCATGTCAAGGGCCCCTGGGTCATTTCGGGCTACTTCAAGGGTGAGGGCGGCGACCCCTTGGTGGACGGTTGGTTGCCCACGGGCGACGTCGGTGCCATCGACCGCGATGGCTTCCTGCAGATCACCGACCGCAGCAAGGACGTGATCAAGTCGGGCGGCGAGTGGATCAGCTCCATCGACATCGAAAACGTGGCCGTCGCACACCCGGCCGTGGCCATGGCCGCCTGCATTGCCCTGCCGCACCCGAAATGGGACGAGCGCCCGCTGCTGGTGGTGGTGAAGAAACCCGGCGCTGAAGTCACACGTGAGCAACTGTTGCAGTACTACGAGGGCAAGGTCGCCAAGTGGCAGGTGCCCGACGATGTGGTCTTCGTTGACGCCATACCGCTCGGCGCCACCGGCAAGATGCAGAAGAACAAGCTTCGCGAGCAGTTCAAGGGGCATGCGCTTCCTGGCGCCTGAGCCGCCCGGCCCGCCATTTGGGCCTGCTCGCAACAAGGCCTTGCTTCGGGGTAGTCCCTGGGGTCGGAGCACGGCGCGTTCCGGTAACGTCGCACTTCATTTTTGCCAGTAAGAGGAGACAAAACACCATGCGCATGCCTTCCCAACATTTGCCGCTTCGCTTGACCGTTGTTGCCGCAGCGGCCCTCGTCTGCGGGCCGGCGATGGCGCAGTCTGGCCAGACCGTCAAGATCGGCTTCATTGACCCCTTGTCGGGGCCCTTCGCCAACGTCGGTCAGAACCAGCTCAAAAGCTTCCAGTTCATGGCTGCCGAGCTGAGCAAGAAGAACGCGGCCGGCGTGAAGTTCGAGATGCTGCCCTTCGACAACAAGGGCTCGCCCCAGGAGAGCCTGAACAGCCTGAAGGCGGCCATCGACCAGGGCGTGCGCTACGTTGTGCAAGGCAATGGCTCGGGTGCGGCCGCGGCGATCTCCGACGCGGTCAGCAAGCACAACGAGCGCAATCCCGGCAAGGAAGTGGTCTTCATCAACTACGCCGCCGTCGACCCCGCCTTGACCAACGAGCGTTGCTCTTACTGGCACTTCCGCATCGACGCTGACACGACGATGAAGATGGAGGCCCTGACCAGCTACATGAAGGACCAGGCCGACGTCAAGAGCGTCTACCTTATCAACCAGAACTACTCGCACGGCCAGCAGGTGTCGCGCTACTTCAAGGAGACGATGGAGCGCAAGCGCAAGGACGTGAAGATCGTCGGCGACGACCTGCATCCGCTTGGCCAGGTCAAGGATTTCGCGCCCTTCGTGGCCAAGATCAAGGCCTCGGGCGCTGACTCTATCGTCACCGGCAACTGGGGCCAGGACTTGACGCTGCTGATCAAGGCCGCCAACGACGCCGGCCTGAAGGCCAGCTTCTACACCTACTACGCGCCCGTCAGCGGCACCCCGACTGCCTTGGCTGCGGGCGTGGGCGGGCCGGTGCGGGCCGTGGGCGTGTTCGACAACACCCTGCCCGGCATCCAGAAGATTCAGGCCGACTTCAAGAAGCAATACAACGACGATTGGTACACCGGCCAGACCTACAGCGGCCTGACCCTGCTCGCCGAGGGCATGGCCAAGGCCAAGAGCGTGGACCCGGTGAAGGTGGCGGCGGCCATGAGTGGCCTCAAGTTCATGGGCTACAACGGCGAGGTCGAGATGCGTCGGGCAGACCACCAGATGCAGCAGGCCATGGTCATCGCCGAGTGGCGCAAGGCCACGCCGAAGATGCCCTACAGCGTGGAGAACACGGGCTTCAACTTCCAGACCATCAAGGCCATCCCGGCCTACGTGGCGAGCACGCCGACGTCTTGCCAGATGAAGCGGCCCGCGTAAGGCCCTCCCCCGAAGCGCCTGCGGCGCTCCCCCTCAAGGGGGCACCGCTGGCGGACCGGCAGAGCCGGATCCGCGGCGGTTGCTTGGGAATGCACCTCTTTGCGCCGTGGACCTTTCGTACTTCCTCATCTCGCTACTGAACGGGCTGTCGGTCGGGCTGCTGCTGTTCATGTTGGCGTCGGGGCTGACGCTCATCTTCTCCATGATGGGCGTGCTCAACTTCGCCCACGCCAGCTTCTACATGCTCGGCGCCTATGTGGCCTACACCATCACCGCGGTGAGCGGCTCGTTCTGGGTGGCCTTGTTCCTGGCCCCGCTGTTGGTTGGCCTGGCCGGTGCCGGCTTCGAGCGCTTTGCGCTGCGCCGGGTGCACAAGTTCGGCCATGTGCCTGAGCTGCTGATCACCTTCGGCCTGTCCTACATTGCGCTGGAGCTGGTGCAGCTGGTGTGGGGACGTGCCGCCGTCAGTTTCCAGCCGCCGCCCGAGTTGCAAGGGCCGGCCTTCACCATCGTTGACCTGCAGGCCGCCGGGGCCGGCCTGGGCTTCGCCTGGGGCCTGCCGCCCGACACCTGCAAGACCCTGGCCGGTGCGGTGTGCACCACCTTCCCGAAGTTCCGCGCCTTCGGCATGGCGGTGGCCGTGCTGATGCTGGTGATGGTGTGGTTGCTGTTCACGCGCACGCGCATCGGCTTGGTGATCCAGGCCGCCTTGACGCACCCGGACGCTGCCGAATCGCTCGGCCACAACGTGCCGCGTGTGTTCATGCTCGTCTTCGGCGGCGGCACGGCGCTGGCCGGCCTGGCCGGTGTGATCGGCGGTGCGCTGCGTGTCACCGAGCCGAGCATGGCGCTGACCGTGGGCGCCGTGGTCTTCGCCGTCATCGTGATCGGCGGCATGGGTTCGCTGGCCGGCGCCTTCATTGCCTCGGTCTTGCTGGGCGTGATCGAGTCCTTCGCGGTCGGCAGCGACAAGTCCTTGTCCGATTTGTTTGTTGTGTTCGGCGCGCAGATCACGCCGCAGACCCTGGGCTACTCGGTGTGGAGCGTCAAGATCAGCCAGGTGGCAGCCATCCTGCCCTTCCTGTTGTTGGTGTTGATCCTGATCTTCCGGCCCAAGGGCCTGCTCGGCACGCGGGAAGACTGATGGCCCACGTTCACGAGTCGCGCAAGCCCTATCACTTCAGGCCCTTCAACGTCGGCCGTTGGCTGGTCTGGGGCTTTTATGCGCTGCTGCTGTTCGGCGCGCCGCTGCTGTTCACCAGCAGCCTGTCGATGACCATGCTGTCGCAAATGGGCGTGGCCATCATTGCCTGCCTGGCCTTCAACATGTTGTTGGGGCAGGGCGGCATGCTCAGCTTCGGCCACGCCGTGTACTCGGGCCTGGGCTCCTTCTTTGCCATCCACACGTTGAACCTGGTGTCAGCCGGCCAGCTCGCCTTGCCGGTGAGCCTGGTGCCCCTGGTGGCCGGCCTGTTCGGCTTGCTGTTTGCTGCGCTGCTCGGCTATGTCACCACCAAGAAGGCGGGCACGCCCTTCGCCATGATCACACTGGGCGTGGGTGAGCTGGTCTGGGCTATGTCGCTGATGTTCCCGGGCTTCTTTGGCGGCGAAGGCGGCGTCAGCGGCAACCGCGTGGCGGGGCAGCCGTTTCTGGGCATCACCTTTGGCCCGCAGACGCAGCTCTACTACCTGATTGCGGCGTACACCCTGGTCTGTACGGCGCTGATGTTTGCCTTCACGCGCACGCCGCTCGGGCGCATGCTCAACGCCGTGCGCGACAACCCCGAGCGTGTGGCCTTCATCGGCTACAGCACGCGCAACGTGCGCTACCTCGCGTTCATGGCCTCGGGTCTGTTCATGGGCATCGCCGGTGGCCTGGCGGCACTCAACTTCGAGATCGTGACGGCCGAGGTGGTCGGTGCGCAGCGTTCCGGCGCCTACCTGCTGTTCACCTTCCTGGGCGGTGCGGTGTTCTTCTTCGGCCCCATCATCGGCGCCGTGTTGATGGTGCTGGCTCTGGTGCTGCTGTCGGAGCTGACCCAGGCGTGGTTGCTCTACCTCGGCCTGGTGTTCATGTTCATGGTGATGTACGCGCCGGGCGGCATCTCGAGCCTGATCATGATGAACCTGCGCCTGGCCAGCTTCGGCAAGCTGCGTGAGTTGTGGGGCAGCTACCTGGCCTTGGCCGGCACGGCATTCGTCATCCTGGTGGGTGCCGGGGCCATGATCGAGATGACCTACCACCTGCAACTCGACGCCGCGCTTGGGCCGAAGATGAAGTTCATGGGTGCGAGCCTCGACGCCAAAAGTTTCGACAGCTGGTTCGGCGCCGGCCTGGTGCTGCTGACCGGCCTGGCGCTGTTCGAGATGACGCGGCGCGAGTTCGCACGGCACTGGGGCCGAATCCAGGAACAGATCGAGAAAGAAATCAAGAAGCGGGAGGCGGCCGCATGACGACCGCCGCCCTCGAACTGCGCGACGTGCGCAAGAGCTTCGGCAAGACCGAGATCATCCGCGGCGCGAGCTTGTCGGTGAACGCGGGCGAGCGCGTCGCCATCATCGGCCCCAACGGTGCCGGCAAGAGCACCCTGTTCAACCTGATCAGCGGCCGCTTCGGTTCGACCTCGGGCGACATCCTGCTGAACGGCCGCAAGATCGACGGGCTGGAGCCCTTCGAGATCAATCGCCTTGGGTTGGCGCGCAGCTTCCAGGTCAGCAACTTGTTCACCCGCCTGTCGGTGTTCGAGAACATTCGCTGCGCCGTGCTCTGGCAGCTGGGCTACAAGTATTCTTTCTGGCGCTTCCTGGCCGACCTGCGCGACGCCAACGACCGCACCGAGGAAGTGCTCGAGATGATCAAGCTCGACCGCCGACGCGATGTGCTGGCCATGAACTTGACCTACGCTGAACAGCGCGCGCTCGAGATCGGCATCACCATCGCTGGCGGCTCGAACGTGATCTTGCTCGACGAACCCACTGCCGGCATGAGCAAGAGCGAAACCAAACGCTTCGTCAATCTGATTCGCGAGGTCACGGCGGGTAAAACCTTGCTCACGGTTGAGCACGACATGGGCGTGGTCTTTGGCCTGGCCGACCGGATTGCGGTGCTGGTGTATGGCCAGGTCATTGCCTTCGATGTGCCCGAGGCGGTGCGCGCCAACCCGCGCGTGCAAGAGGCCTACCTCGGCTCGGTGCTGGCCGACGCCCAGGCGGCAGAGGCCGGACACTGAAAGCCGCCGCCATGCTCAAGCTCGACAAGGTCCATGCGTTTTACGGCAAGAGCCATGTGCTTCACGGCGTGAGCTTCGAGGTGCGCGAGCGCGAGATCGTGGCCCTGCTCGGGCGCAACGGCTCGGGCCGCTCGACCACCGTCAAGACCATCATGGGCCTGGTCGATGGCAGTGGTCGCATCGACTGGCGCGGCCAGGACATCCTGGGCCGCAAGGCCTTCGAGATCGCGCACGCCGGCATTGGCTATGTGCCCGAAAACCGCGACATTTTTCCCAAGCTCACGGTGCACCAGAACTTGATGTTGGGCGAGAAGGGGACGAAGGCCAAGGCGCGCTGGGGCTTCGACGACATGTACACCCTGTTCCCGCGCCTGAAGGAGCGCCAGCACACTGAGGCGGGTGTGCTCTCGGGTGGCGAGCAGCAAATGCTCACGCTGTGCCGCACCCTGATGGGCGACCCCGAGCTGATCATGATCGACGAGCCGACCGAGGGCCTGGCGCCCAAGATTGTCGAGCTGGTGGCCGAGTACCTGCGCGAGCTGAAGCGCCGCGGCATTTCGGTGCTGCTGGTCGAGCAGAAGCTGACGATTGCGCTGGAAGTGGCCGACCGTTGTCTCGTCATGGGCCATGGCCAGATCGTCTTCGAAGGCACGCCCGCGGAGCTGCGCGCCAACGCCAGCATCCGCAAGGAGTGGCTGGAGGTGTAGGGCGCTACCGCTGCGGGTGTAGCCTGTCACCGAGGCGACGCCAGATCGCCGCGCGCGAACCCTAGAATCGAACGACCGTTCGTTTCTTGACCGAAGGATCCTTGCCATGACCGCCAGCTACCAGGTCCGAGGCAGCGTCGCTGTCATCACCCTCGACAACCCGCCTGTCAACGGCTTGGGCTTCACCACCCGCAAAGCCGTTGCCGACCACCTGGCCCAGGCGCAGGCCGACCCCGCCATCGCGGCCGTGGTCATCACCGGAGCTGGCCGGGCGTTTTCAGGCGGCGCCGACATCAAGGAGTTCGGCTCGCCCAAAGCCCTGGCCGAGCCGAACCTGCCAACCGTTATCAAGCTGGTCGAGGACTGCGCCAAGCCGGTGGTGGCCGCGATGCACAGCGTGGTGATGGGCGGTGGCCTGGAACTGGCGCTGGGCTGTCACTACCGCGTGGCCGCGCCCGGCACGAACATTGCACTGCCTGAAGTCAAGCTTGGCCTGCTGCCTGGCGCGGGCGGCACGCAACGCCTGCCGCGCGCGCTGGGTGTGGAAACCGCGCTGAACATGATCGTCAGCGGCGAACCCGTGAAGAGCGAAGTACTGTTTGCCGTGCCGGGACAAAGGCTGATCGACAAGCTGACTGATGGGGACGTGATTGGCGCTGCCGTGGCCTTTGCGATGGAGCGCGCGGCCGAAGTCAGCCGCGGCGCGCCGCTGCCGCTGGTGCGCAAGCTCAAAACCACGCACCCGAACGCAGACGCCTTTTTCCAGTTTGCGCGCAACACCGTCAAGGCGATGGCGAAGAACTTCCCCGCGCCCGCGCGCTGCGTTGATTGCGTCGAGCAATCGGTCAAGGCAGCGAGCTTCGAGGCTGGCATCGCTTACGAGCGCGCGGCGTTCGCTGCGATGATGTTCACGCCCGAAAGCAAGGCCCTGCGCCATGCCTTCTTCGGCGAGCGTGCCGCCAGCAAGATCGCCGATGTGCCCGACGACACACCGCAGCGCGCCGTGAAGTCGGTGGCCGTGATCGGCGCCGGCACCATGGGCGGCGGTATCGCGATGAACTTCCTCAACGCCGGCATCCCGGTGATGATGCTCGAGATGAAGCAGGACGCGCTTGATCGCGGCCTCGCCACGATTCGCAAGAACTACGAGTCGCAGGTCAAGAAGGGCAAGTTGAAGCAAGACAAATACGACGGCCGCATGGCGCTGTTGACGACCACGCTGGCCTACGGCGAGATCAAGGACGCCGACCTGGTGATCGAGGCGGTCTTCGAGGACATGGGCGTCAAGGAAAAAGTCTTCAAGACCCTCGACGAAGTGATGAAGCCCGGCGCCATCCTGGCCTCCAACACCTCGACGCTCAACGTCGACCAAATCGCAGCCTTCACGAGGCGCCCGCAAGACGTGGTCGGCATGCACTTCTTCAGCCCCGCCAACGTGATGAAGCTGCTCGAAGTGGTGCGCGGCGCCCAGACCGGCAAAGACGTGCTGGCCACCGTGATGACTCTGGCCAAGAAGATCAAGAAGACGGCGGTGGTGTCGGGCGTATGCGACGGCTTCATCGGCAACCGCATGATCGAGCAGTACTCGCGCCAGGCCGGCTTCCTGATCGAGGAGGGCGCCACACCGGCGCAGGTGGACCGCGCGGTGGAGAAGTTCGGCTTCGCGATGGGCCCCTTCCGCATGGGCGACCTGGCCGGCAACGACATCGGCTGGGCCATCCGCAAGCGCCGCTATGTCGAGAAGCCCCACATGCGTTACAGCAAGACGGCCGACCTCTTGTGCGAGCTGGGCCGATACGGCCAGAAGACAGGCGCCGGTTGGTATGACTACCTGCCGGGCAAGCGCGACGCGATCCCCTCGAAGCTGGTCGAAGACATGATCGCCAAGCACCGCGCCGAGTTGGGCATCACGCCGCGCAAGATCGGCGACGACGAGATCGTGCACCGCTTGGTCTATTCGCTGGTCAACGAAGGCGCGAAGATTCTGGAAGAAGGCATTGCGTCCAAGGCCAGCGACATCGACATGGTCTATCTCACCGGCTATGGCTTCCCGCTCTGGCGCGGCGGGCCAATGTGCTATGCCGATCAGCAGGGGCTGTACAACGTGGTGCAGGCGATGAAGAAGTTCGGCGCGAACCCGCGGGACGATGCGAGCTTCTGGCAGCCGGCGCCGTTGTTGGCGAGGTTGGCGGGGGAGGGGAAGTCTTTCACGTGATTCGCTGGGGCCGCACCACGCGGCGCAATCGTTGACTCGATGTATCCACATGGCTACAATCGCGACATGTACACGGTTCACCAAACGGGGGAATTCGTTGACTGGCTGGATGATCTCAAGGACAAGCGTGCTCAGATTCGCATTGCTGCCAGACTGCGGCAGGTGGAAGGCGGAAATCTTGGCGACTGGCAGCCGATCGAGGGCGACGTATCGGAATTGAGGGTGGACTTTGGCCCCGGCTATCGCCTGTACTTCACTCGTCGCGGCCGAGTCATCATCGTGATGCTCAATGCAGGCGACAAATCGTCCCAGAAGCGGGATATCCGCCGCGCCTTGAAGCTCGCGGCCGAACTTGGAGATGACTAATGAGCAAGACCAAAGCCCCGCCGAAGCTGATTGCTTTCGATGCCGCACGTTATTTGAACGACGATGAAGCCATCGCCGAATACATGACCGCGGTACTCGAGGCCAACGACCCCGACTTGCTTCTGCTCGCTCTCTGCGACGTGGCTCGCGCGAAGGGAATGGCGCAAGTGGCCAAGGACGCCGGTCTTGGCCGGGAAAGTCTCTACAAGGCACTGGCTCCCGGCGCCAAACCCCGATTTGAGACGGTGATGAAGGTCGCGCGTGCGCTGGGCGTCAAGTTCACGGCCCAGCCGGCGTGAGTCGCACGTCGGCTAGCTGATTCGATGCGAGGTGGGTCTCATGCCGAAGATTGACAAATACGAGAACGAGGTTCTCAGCGCCTTCGAGAAGGGCAAGCTCAAGTCCGTTGCCACCAAGGCTGAACTCGCGAAGTTCAAGGCCGCTGCTCGGGCGACCGCAGTCAAGGATCGCCGGGTCAACATTCGGCTGTCTTCGGGCGACCTGAGCGACATCCAGGTCAAGGCGCTCGAGCAAGGCGTGGCGTATCAGACCTTGATCGCGAGTGTGCTTCACAAGTACGTCACAGGGCATCTTGCTGAGCGAGCCGAAGCCGCGGGCGCCCGGCCTCGCGGCCGCGTCCAAGCGGCGTGGCGCGTCGGCGAACTGACGTCGAGCGCCGTCGTTGTCAAGATGATCGATGGGCTCACCGGCGATGGTTTCCCGCTGCACCCGCGGCGGCTCGGTGCGCTACGCCGACCAGCAGGGCCTGGTCAACGTGGTCCAGGCGATGAAGAAGTTCGCCGCCAACCCACTCGACGACCCCAAGTTCTGGCAGCCTGCGCCGCTGCTGGCCAAGTTGGCGGCTGAGGGCAAGTCGTTCACCTGATTCGAGATGCTCGGCCGTGGTACGCAGCAAAGCAGTCGCCCGATGACACGTTCAGCGTCACACACCGTTACCGAGGCGCTCCTATGAACTCAATCACACAGCATCGCCAGTTCTACGCGGAGTTCATCGTCAGGAGCTCAGGCTCTTCTGATGATCGGCTAATTTCTGCATTTGCATCGGTGCCCCGAGAGGACTACGTAGGGCCGGGACCTTGGCAGGTCTTTGTCGGGTCGGGCTACATCCTGACAATCTCGACCGATCCCGCCTTGCTCTATCAAGACATCCTGGTTGGTCTTGCTACGGATCGGAAAATCAACAATGGACAGCCCTCGCTCCATGCCAGATGTCTTGCCGCTGCCGCACCAGGCATAGGCGAGTCGGTGGTTCATGTTGGCGCCGGAACCGGCTACTACACGGCAGTCCTGGCCACGCTGGTTGGCGTCAGCGGGCGTGTCTCAGCCTTGGAGATTGAGGCTGACCTCGCTGCTAAGGCTACTGAGAATCTCGCACATTTCCCGAACGTTTACGTCCAGGCCGCATCTGCCAACGAGACTGTGCTGCCGCGCAGCGACGTCATCTATGTGAATGCCGGCGCTACGCACCCTCCAGCAGCATGGTTGGATGCTCTAAATGTTGGTGGGCGGTTGGTCTTCCCCCTCACGCCGAACGAAGGATTTGGGGTCATGCTGAAGGTGACCCGAACGTCGGAGGAAACGTATGCGGCAAGCGCCTTCACCCGTGTTGCCTTCATTCCGTGCATTGGTGCGCGTGACGACGCAACATCGGCGTCGTTGACGTCCGCGCTTGAGCGCCAGTCCTTGAAAGAAGTTCGCTCTCTTCGGCGCGGTACTTCGCCAGACGGCACAGCGTGGTGCGTCGGCGCTGGATGGTGGCTTTCAACAGCCGAGCTCGCTGCGGAGAAGCAGTGACGCCGAACCACTCCAACCATAGAAAAGAATGCGCCTTCGCGACTCCATCGACCCAATCCGCATACGACGCCAGTCATGTCCGACGTTGAGCCCTCGACGCAGATTCGCGATGACTTTCACACTCCATGAAGGCTACCTCCCCGGCTGCATCGGCAGGGTCACCGAACTGCACGGCACTTACTACCACCGACACGCCGGCTTCGGCGCCTACTTCGAGGGCAAGGTGGCGCGCGAGTTGTCGGCGTTCTGCGAGGGCTACGTGCAGGGGCGCGATGGTCTGTGGCTCGCGCTGGCCGATGGCAGCGTCGAAGGCTCGATTGCCATCGATGGTTCGCACGCCCAAACCGAGGGTGCCCACCTGCGCTGGTTTATCGCCTCGGACCAGCTGCGGGGCACGGGTGTCGGCTCCGCTCTGCTCGCCTCGGCCCTAGCGTTCTGCCGCGCGCAGCGCTATGAGCGGGTCTATCTCTGGACCTTCGAAGGTCTTGCCGCAGCCCGGCATCTGTACGAGAAGTTCGGCTTTCGTCTGGTGCATCATCAACTGGGCACGCAATGGGGTTCCACAGTCAATGAACAACGCTTCGAGCTACATGCCTGACCGCGCGCTTGAGGGGGCCGTCACCGGCGACGCTTCGCTTGTCGGTTTCCAGACCCTGCCGCCGAGCGCAAACAATCACCCGATCCAAAGGACCCCACCATGACCCAAGCCCTCATCGTCTCCACCGCCCGCACCCCGCTTGCCAAAAGCTGGAAAGGCGCCTTCAACATGACCCACGGCGCCACGCTCGGCGGCCACGCCATCAAGGCGGCCGTCGAGCGCGCCGGCATCGACCCCGGCGCGGTGGAAGACGTGCTGCTGGGCTGCGCCAATCCCGAGGGCGCGACGGGCTGGAACATCGCGCGCCAGGCGGCGTTGCGCGCGGGCCTGCCGGTGAGCGTGTCGGGCATGACGGTCAACCGCTTCTGCTCGAGCGGCCTGCAAACCATCGCGCTGGCTGCGCAGCGTATTGCGGCGGGCGAGGGCGAGGTGTTCGTCGCCGGTGGCGTCGAGAGCATCTCCTGCGTGCAGCAGGAAATGAACCTGCACATGTTCCAGGATCCGTGGCTGGCGGAGAAGGTGCCGACGATCTACTGGAACATGATGCAAACCGCCGAGCAGGTGGCCAAGCGCTATGGCGTGTCCAAGGAGCGCATGGACCGCTATGGCGCCGAGAGCCAGCAGAAGGCGTGCGCGGCGCAAGAGAAGGGCTTGTTCGATGCCGAGATCGCGCCGATCACCGTCACGGCCGGCGTGGCTGACGCGCAGCTCGGCCTGCGCAGCAAGGAGGTGACGGTGAAGGCCGACGAAGGCTTGCGCCCCGGCACCACCTATGAATCGATCAAGGACATCCGCACCGCGGTGCCCGGCGGCGTGGTCACCGCCGGCAACGCCAGCCAGTTCAGCGACGGCGCGGGCGCCTGCGCCGTGGTTAGCGAGAAGTACGCAGAGCAAAAGGGCCTGAAGCCTCTCGGCCGCTTCCTCGGCTTTGCCGTCGCCGGTTGCGATCCCGACGAGATGGGCATTGGCCCGGTTTTCGCTGTGCCCAAGGCGCTGGGTCGCCTGGGCCTCAAGGTCGATGACATCGACCTTTGGGAATTGAACGAAGCCTTCGCGGTTCAGGTGCTCTACAGCGCCGACAAGATCGGCATTCCCTACGAGCGCCTGAACGTCAACGGCGGCGCCATCGCCATCGGCCATCCCTACGGCATGAGCGGCCAGCGCCTCACCGGCCACGCCCTCATCGAAGGCAAGCGCCGCGGTGCCAAGCGTGTGGTGGTCACGATGTGCATTGGCGGTGGCATGGGCGCGGCGGGCGTGTTCGAGGTTTTGTAGGAACGCCACCCCAGTGCGTTAGGCTCGCAACGCTGTCAGAGGAGACTCGCATGGAAAAGCTCTACTACGTTCACGCAGAGTGGGACGATGAGGCGCTGGTTTGGGTCGCGTCGAGCGAGGCGGTGCCGGGGCTGGCCACCGAGGCTGCAACCATCGAAGAGCTGGTCGCCAAGCTGAAGGTGCTGATTCCGGAACTGCTCGTTGCCAATGCTGTGCCGCACCAACTGCCGGTGGCCTTCGAGCTGTTGACGCGGCGTTTTGAATTGGCCGCCTGAACTTCGTGGTCGACGGCAAGATCAAGTCGCGCCACACCGCCAACGCGGTCTTGCGCCAGGCCGGCTTGCCAAAGCACTTCTAGCGCATGCGCGCCACCCTCGACTTTCTGCTCCACGATTGGCTGCGCGTCGAGTCCCTGCTCGATCGCCCGCGCTTCGCCGAGCACAGCCGCGAGACCTTTGCGCAAGTGCTCGACACCTGCAAGCGCATCGCGCGCGACAAGTTCGCGCCCTTCAATCGCTTGGCCGACAGCGAAGAACCTCGCTGGGATGGCGAGCGCGTGCACCTGCCGCGCACCACGCACGAGGCGCTGGCCGCCTACGTCGAATCGGGCATGCTCGCCGCGGCGCAGGATTACGCCATCGGCGGCATGCAACTGCCCTGCGTCGTCGAGATGGCCGCCAACGCCTTCTTCAGCAAGGCCAGCGTGGCGATGTCGGGCTACGCGATGCTGACCAGCGGCAACGCCAACCTGTTGATGGCGCACGGCACGCCGTTGCAGCGCGAGGTGTTCGCGAAGAATGAATTCGCCGGGCGCTGGTTCGGCACCATGTGTTTGTCGGAGCCGCAGGCCGGCTCGTCGCTGTCGGACATCGCCACCCGCGCTCTGCCCGATGGCGAAAACTTCAGTGGCGATCCGCTCGGCCCGCGCTACCGCCTCACGGGCCACAAGATGTGGATCTCGGCCGGCGAGCATGATCTCACCGAGAACATCGTGCACCTGGTGCTGGCCAAGATCCCCGGCCCCGACGGCAAGCTGCTGCCGGGCACGCGCGGCATCTCGCTGTTCATCGTGCCGAAGTGGCTGGTCAACGAGCGCGCTGAACTCACGCGCGAGCGCAACGATGTCGTGCTCGCCGGCCTGAACCACAAGCTCGGCTACCGCGGCACCACCAACACCTTGCTCAACTTCGGCGAAGGCAAGTTCAAGCCGGGTGACCAAACAGGCGCCATCGGCTACCGCGTCGGCCAGACCGGCGAGGGCCTGCGCTGCATGTTCCATATGATGAACGAGGCGCGCATCGGCGTCGGCCTCGGCGCCGTGATGCTCGGCTATGCGGGCTACGAGGCCAGCCTCGACTACGCGCGCACGCGCACGCAGGGCCGGCCTATTGCAGTGGCCGCAGGGGCCGCGGGCGCCGGCAAAGATGGGACGCAGGCGCCGGTGCCCTTGATCGAACATGCCGACATCCGCCGCATGCTGCTGGCGCAGAAGGCCTACGTCGAAGGCGGCCTCGCGCTCGCGTTGTATTGCGCGCGCCTGGTCGATGAGCTGCACACCGGCAACGCCGAACAAGCCAGTCAAGCCGGCACTTTGCTCGAGGTGCTGACGCCGATCGCCAAGAGCTGGCCCAGCGAGTGGTGCCTGGAGGCCAACTCGTTGGCGATCCAGGTGCTGGGCGGCTACGGCTACACACGCGATTTCCCGGTGGAACAGTATTGGCGCGACAACCGCCTGAACATGATCCACGAGGGCACGCACGGCATCCAGGCCCTGGACCTGCTCGGCCGCAAGGTCACGATGAATGGCGGCGCGGGCCTCAAGCTGCTGGCCACGCGCATCAGCGCCACGATCGAGCGCGCCGGCCACGTCGAGGGCCTTGCGGGGCACGCCCATGCGTTGGCCGCCGCGCTGCAATCGCTAGTCGCCGCCACCAAAGCGGCCTGGGCCACGGGCGTGCCCGAAGAAGCCCTCGCCAACGCCACGCCGTATCTGCAAGCCTTCGGCCACACGGTGCTGGCGTGGATCTGGCTCGACGTGGCCCTGGCCGGCGCCGGCCGCGGCGACGATCTGGCGCAAGGCCAGCGCGCCGCCGCGCGCTACTTTTTCCACTACGAGTTGCCGAAAATTGGGGCCTGGCTGGCGGTCGTCGCCTCGCGCGACCCGACTTGCCGCGACATGCAAGCCACCTGGTTCTGAACATGAGCAAACAACGCATCGAAACCCTGGTCTGGGTGCTGATCTACGGCGGCGGGCTGGGCGTGATCGCCGGCTGGTTCGTGCAGGCGAGCCTGGAGGCGCTGGGCTGGGCGCTGATGCTCGGCGGCGCGGCGCTGGCGGCCAGCGGCGCCGTGCTGATCTTCCTGCGCTCGCGCATGGAGCCCTGAGCGCATGGCCCTGCGCCACCTCGTGATGTGGACCCTGAAGGACGCTGCCGACGCGCAGCGCTTCAAGGCCGAGCTCGATTCCTGCATCGGCCTGGTGCCCGGCATGCTGGCCTTTCGCGTCGCCGTGAGGCGCGAGGGCTTGGAATCCAATGTCGATGTGCTGCTCGATTCGAGCTTCGTCAATGCCGCCGCACTCGACGCGTACCAGAATCACCCGCATCACAAGGCTGTCAGCGCGCGCATCGGGCCGCTGCGCGTGAGCCGCCATGTTCTCGACTACGACGAAAGCGATACGCCCCCATGAGCACACCCGTTCAGAAACTCTTCGACCTCAGCGGCCAGACCGCACTCGTCACCGGCGGCTCGCGTGGCCTGGGCTTGCAGATCGCCGAAGCGCTCGGTGAAGCCGGCGCCAAGATCATGCTCACTTCGCGCAAGGCCAGCGATCTCGAGGAAGCCGCGGCACACTTGCAAGACAAGGGCATCGACGCGCGCTGGATCGCCGCCGATGCGGCGCAGCCGGCCGAGATCGAGCGCGTGGTCGCCGAGACGATGGAGCGCCTGGGGCGCATCGACATCCTGGTCAACAACGCCGGCGCGACCTGGGGCGCGCCGATGGAGAGCTACCCGCTCGAGGCCTGGGACAAGGTGATGAACCTCAACATCCGCAGCTTGTTCCTGTTCGCGCAGGCGGCCGGCTTGGCCAGCATGCTTCCCAATAAACACGGCCGCATCATCAACATCGCCTCGATCGCCGGCCTGGCCGGCTCGCTCGACATGCAGTTCATCGCCTACGGCACCAGCAAGGGCGCGGTGGTCAACTTCACGCGCACGCTGGCAGGGGAGTGGGGGCCACGGGGCATTACCGTCAACGCGCTGGCGCCGGGCTTTTTCCCGACCAAGATGACGCAGGGCGCGATCGCGCACTTCGGCGCCGAAAAGATGGCCTCGGCCGCGCCGCTGCGGCGCCTCGGCGACGACGACGATTTGAAGGGCGCCGCACTGCTCTTCGCCAGTGCGGCGGGCAAGCACATCACCGGCCAAATTCTCGCCGTCGATGGCGGTGTCAGTGCGGTTCACAACGGGGCCTGATCTCGAATGAAGTTCCCCCTGCACATCCCCTTCGTCGAAGCCCTCGGCTTCGAGCTGCACGCCTTCGAGGGCGGCCACGCCGAGTTGCGCGTCGATCTCGATCAGGCGCACCTGAATTCCTGGGAGGTCGCCCACGGCGGCGTGCTGATGACCATGCTCGACGTGGCGATGGCCCATGCCGCGCGCAGCGTGCATGCCAAGGAGGTCGATTTCGGTCCCGGCGTCGTCACCGTCGAAATGAAGACCAGCTTCATGCGCCCGGCCGAAGGCCGCCTGCGTGCGCCCGCCAAGCTGCTGCACCGGAGCACCACGATGGCTTTCTGCGAGGCCTCGGTGTTCGACGACGACGGCCACCTCTGCGCGCATGCCACGGGCACCTTCAAATACCTGCGCAAGTTGCCGACCAAGGGCCGCAGCATGAAAACCCTGCGCACCACCAAGGAAGTCTGACCATGAACACCACCGTCAACCACCAACTGCTACTCGCCTCGCGCCCGCAGGGCGAACCCACACCGGCCAACTTCCGCATGGTCGAGGCGCCGCTGCCCGACGTGGCCGAGGGCCAGGTGCTGGTGCGCCACCACTACCTGAGCCTGGACCCCTACATGCGCGGGCGCATGAACGAGAGCAAGAGCTACGCTGCCGCGCAGTCGCTCGACCAGGTGATGATCGGCGGCACCGCCGGTGAAGTGGTGGCGTCGAAGAATCCGCACTTCACCGTCGGCGACAAAGTCGTCGGCCAAGGGGGCTGGCAGGAGTACGCCATCGTCGAGGCTTCTCAACGTGGCGTGTTGCAGAAGGTCGATACGTCGCAGATCCCGCTCCCGGCCTACCTCGGCGCGGTCGGCATGCCCGGCGTCACCGCCTGGTACGGCCTGACGCAAATCATCGTGCCCAAGGCTGGCGAAACCCTGGTGGTGAGCGCGGCGTCGGGCGCCGTCGGCGGCGTCTTCGGCCAGTTGGCCAAACAACGCGGCTGTCGCGCCGTGGGCCTGGCCGGCGGCCCCGACAAGTGCCGCTATGTGGTCGAAGAACTCGGCTTCGATGCCTGCATCGACTACAAGCAGCACCCCGACCTCAAGTCGCTGTCGCGCGTGCTCAAGGAAGCCTGCCCCGACGGTATCGACGGCTACTTCGAGAACGTCGGCGGCCTGATCCTCGACGCCGTGATGCTGCGCACCAACGCCTTCGCCCGTATCGCCATGTGCGGCATGATCGCCGGCTACAACGGCGCGCCGCTACCGATGACGAACCCAGCGCTG
>JANNGJ010000205.1:0-13691 GCA_031403815.1 Burkholderiales bacterium
GGGAAGAACTGCTGCTGCACCCGGCCCATGCCCACGATGCCCAGCGCAAAGCTCAGCAAGGTGGCACCGATGGTCAGCCAGCGGTGCTCGACGCACCAGTTCACGGCGCGCCGAAAACGCGCGTAGAAGGGCGTGTCGAACAGCTCATGGGCGCCCTCACCCCCGACCTTGGGATGTGAGCGCAACAGCCAGGCGCCGAGGTAGGGTACGAAGTAGACCGAGACGACCCAGGAAATGATCAGGGCGGCGGTGGTGACCGCAAAGATGGCGTAGGTGTACTCGCCCGTCACCGACTTGGCCAGGCCGATCGGCAGGAAGCCGGCCGCCGTGATCAAGGTGCCGGTCAGCATGGGCATCGCGGTCACGTCGTAGGCGAAGGTGGCTGCGCGCACCTTGTCGTAGCCTTCTTCCAGCTTGCGCACCATCATCTCGACCGAAATGATGGCGTCGTCCACCAGCAGGCCCAGCGCAATGATCAGCGAGCCGAGCGATATCTTGTGCAGGCCGATGCCCCAATAGAACATCGTCACGAAGGTGATCGCCAGCACCAGCGGGATCGTGATGCCCACCACCAGCCCCGGCCAAATGTCGATGCGCAGGGGTTTGGTGTGCAGGCCCAGCGCAATGAAGCTGACCGCCAGCACGATGATGACGGCCTCGATCAGCACGCGCACGAACTCGCCGACAGACCGGGATACCGCAGCGGGCTGGTCTTGCACCAGGATGGTCTCGATGCCGAACGGCAAGGCCTGCTGGACCGCCGCCACCTCCTTGCGCAGCGCCTGGCCGAGCTGGATGATGTCGCCGCCCTTGGCCATCGACACGCCGATCGCAATCACCGCCCGGCCCTGGTGCCGCACCTTGACCGCCGGCGGGTCGACGTAGGCGCGCTTGATCTCGGCAATGTCAGACAGTTTCAGAACGCTGGCGACGCCGGTCGCTGCATTGACACCACGGATCGGGAAACGCTGCAGTTCCTCAACCGAGTTGAACTGCCCGCCGATGCGGACTTGCAGGTTCTCGGTGCCGGCATTCAGGACGCCGGCGCCCTCGACGGCGTTCTGCGCGCCGAGTTGTGCAATGACCTGGTTCAGGTCCAGGCCCAGCGTGGCCAGGCGCTTGTGCGAAATCTCGACGAAGAGCTTCTCCGGCTGCACGCCGAACAGCTCGACCTTGGCCACATCGCGCACACGCAGCAGGCGCTCGCGCACGGCTTCGGCGTGCTGGCGCAGTTCTTCGTCCGTGAAGCCGTCGGCCGACAGCGCGATGATGCTGCCGAACACATCGCCGAAATCGTCGTTGAAGATCGGCCCGATCACGCCTGCGGGCAAGGTGTTGCGGATGTCGCCAACGCGCTTGCGTGCCTGGTACCAGCTATTGCTGACGTCCTTGGGCGGCGCGCTGCCCGTGACCTGCAGGATGGTCAGCGACTCGCCGGGCTTGGTGTAGCTGCGCTGCACTTCGGCATGGGGTACGTCTTGCAGCGCGCGCTCGATCTTGGCCGTCACCTGCTCGGCCATCTGCTCGGCCGTGGCGCCGGGCCAGTAGGCCTGCACCACCATGGCACGGAAGGTAAACGGCGGGTCTTCGTCCTGGCCGAGCTGGAAGTAGGCGGCAAAGCCCAGCACCATCAACACCACCATCAGGTAGCGTGTCAGGGCCGGGTGCTCAAGGGCCCAGCGCGAGATGTTGAAGCGCGAGGTCGGTGTGTCGAGGCTGCTCATGACGCGGCGCCGATCAACGCGAAGCCGCGCTGGCCGGCGCGGCCTCGACCGAAGGCGCGCCGTAGAGCGCCACCTTCTGGCCGGGCGACAAGACATGCACGCCCGCGCTCACCACCAGCTGCCCGGCAACCAGCCCGCCCGCCACAAGAACCTGGTTGCCCTCGGCACCTGCCACCTCGATCGGCTGGGGGCGAACCGTCATCGTGGCCTTGTCGAGCAGCCACACCTGGCTCTTGCCTTGCTGCTCGAACACGGCCGACAGCGGCAGCTTGATCACGCCGGCCACCACGGGCAGCGCCAGCGACACGGTCGCAGTCTGGCCCAGGCGCACGTTGGCACGCCCGATGTCAGCCTTGACAACAAAAGTTCGGGTGGCCGGGTCGGCCGATGCAGCCACCTCGCGCACCGTGGCGGCCAAGGGCGCGGCCTCCTTGCCCCAGAGCCGAACCTGCAGCGCACCGGCCCGGCCCTGCAAGGCGCGCAGACCCTCAGCCTGGTCTTCGGGGACGGAGAACACCACGTCGCGCGGCCCGTCCTGCGCCAGACGCAGCACGGTCGCGCCGGAGGCGAGCACGGCGCCGGGTTCGGCTTCGACAGCGGTGACCAAGCCACTGACGTCGGCCACCAGGGTGCTGTAGCGTGCCTGGTTGCTCTGCACCCCGGATTGCGCCTGGGCTTGCTCGAGTTGAGCCTGCGCGGATTTGAGCGTCGTCTCGCGGCGTTCAAGTTCAGCCGTGCTGATGAAGCCCTGGTCACGCAGCTCTCTGAAGCGCTTGAAGTCAGCTTGTGCCTGGTCGTGGTTCGCTCGCGCCGCCTGAACCGACGACAGCGCGGCCTGCTGGCCGAGGCGCAAGTCCATCGGGTCCAGGCTGGCCAGCACTTGGCCGGCCTTGACGCTGTCGCCCAGACTGGCAGGTCGGCTGACCATCTTGCCGCCGACCCGAAAGCCCAGGCGCGACTCGACACGTGCGCGCACCTCGGCCGCGTAGTCCACCGTGCCACCGGTTGCACTGGCCGAGACGGTCAAGGTGCGCACTGCGCGCACCGGTTCGGCGGGCGCCGCCTTCTTGCTGCAAGCTGCCAGGGCGACGGCCATCGTGAGGACCATCAAGGAACCGAGCGCGATGCCGACTCGCCGATGGACGGAACGCTGGGTCGCGGGACTGGTCGCGGGACTGGGGCGCATGGACGTGACCTCTTGGGTGGCCGGCCGGCGTGCGAGCACCGGGTGGCGACGAGAAACAATGCTACTGACTGACTGGTCAGTAATGTATTCAGCCCCCGAGACCCTGTCAATCACTGCTCGTGGCGCGGCGCGTGGCGCCAACGTTGAGGCCGACTGTGGTCGATACCCGCAAGCATCAAGGGGCCGATACCGCGACACAATCTCGCCCTGTGAGCATCGAACACTACGAGAACTTTCCAGTCGCATCCTGGCTGTGCCCACCGGCATTGCGCCCGGTGATCGCGGCGATCTATCACTTCGCGCGTACCGCCGACGATATCGCCGACGAGGGTACCGCCAGTCCCTCAGAGCGCCTCGCCGACTTGAGCGCCTACGGGCAGGCTCTGCTGCACGCGGCGGCAGGCGGTGATACCCGCGGCCGCTGGGAGACCGTCTTCACACCACTGGCCAGGGCCATCGCCGAACACCGACTGCCCCTGCGCCCCATGACCGACCTTCTGAGCGCCTTTGCGCAAGACACAGGCAACCCGATCTACCCTGATCGCCCTGCCCTGCTCGACTACTGCGCCCGATCGGCCAACCCGGTCGGGCGCCTGTTGCTGCACCTGGCCGCTGTGCAGGACCGCGACGCGTTGGTGCAATCCGACGCGGTGTGCAGCGCGCTGCAACTGATCAACTTCTGGCAAGACCTGTCGATAGACCTGCCGCGTGGGCGCTTCTATGTGACGACCGCCGATGCCGCCAGCTTTGGCCTTACTGCAAGTCAACTGCGCGCGGGCAGCGACAGCGATGCGAGCCGGGCCCTGGTTCAATCGCTGGTCGTCTGGGCCCGCACGCTGATGCTCAGCGGTGCGCCCCTGGTGCACCGCCTGCCCGGACGCATGGGCTGGGAGCTGCGTTGCGTCGTGCAGGGCGGCTTGCGCGTGTTGGAGAAGATCGAGGCCGCGAACTGCAATGCACTGTCGCAGCGACCGACCGTGGGCAAGGCCGACCTCGGCCGCTTGGCCTGGCGCGCATTGCGCATGAAGGGCGCCCGCTTCACGATGGCGGCGCTCCACTCATGACCCCAGAGCAGTATGTGCAGGACCGGGCCGCCAAGAGTGGCTCGTCGTTCTACTACGCCTTTAGATTCCTGCCACTGCCGCAACGCTCGGCCATCACCGCCTTCTATGCCTTCTGTCGCGAGGTCGATGATGTTGTCGATGAGGTGACGGACCCCGGCGTCGCAGCCAGCAAACTGGCCTGGTGGCGCAAGGAAGTCGCCAGCGCCTACGGCGGGCAAGCCAGCCACCCCGCGATGCATGCCCTGATGCCGCACACGGCCACCTTTGGCATCGAAGCGCGGCATTTGCTGGCCGTCATCGAAGGTTGCGAGATGGACCTGCAGCAGAACCGCTTCCTCGACTTCGCCGGGCTGGCGCACTACTGCCATCTGGTGGCCGGGGTCGTCGGCGAAGTGGCCTCCAACATTTTCGGCCGCAGCCAGGCCGAGACCGTCGAATACGCCCATCGTCTGGGCTTGGCCATGCAGCTCACCAACATCATTCGCGACGTTGGCGACGACGCGCGGCGCGGGCGCATCTACTTGCCGCTCGACGAACTCAAGCAATTCGATGTCAAGGCCAGTGAGCTGCTCGCGCGCAAGGCGCCGTGGGGCTACAGCGCGCGCTTCACGGCCCTGATGCGCTTTCAGGCTGAACGCGCCCACCGCTGCTACGAGCAAGCCCTGGCGCTGCTGCCCGCGGTTGATCGCCGGCCGCAGCGGCCGGGTTTGGCGATGGCCGAGATCTACCGCACGCTGTTGCGCGAGATCGAACGCGATAGCTTCCAGGTGTTGCACCAACGGGTGGCGCTGACGCCGCTGCGCAAGGTCTGGATCGCCATGCACACCCACTGGCGGGAGCGCTGAACCCCGTGGCGCGTCGGGTGGCGGTGATTGGTGGTGGCTGGGCCGGTCTCTCGGCCGCGGTCGCCGCGACACAGGCCGGGCACCATGTCACCTTGTTCGAGATGGCGGCGCAGCTGGGCGGCCGCGCACGGCGGGTGACGCACAGCCCCGAGCTGGCGCTGGACAACGGCCAACACATCCTCATCGGCGCCTACCGCGAGACGCTGGCGTTGATGCGCCGCGTCGGCGCTGACCCCGACCACCTGCTGCTGCGCCGCCCCCTGGCGCTGGTCGGCCCTGACGGTGACGGCCTGCGCCTAGGGCCGGGTGCGCCCGCCTTGGCCTTCGCCCGGGCCGTACTCGCACGTCGCGGCTGGCCCCTGAACGAGCGCATCGGCCTGCTCCTGGCAGCGCTGCGCTGGCGTCTCAGCGGCTTCACCGCCGAGACGCACATGACGGTCGCTGAATTGACGCGTGGCCTGTCGCCACAGCTCCAGGCCACGCTGATCGAACCCCTGTGTGTGGCCGCCCTCAACACGTCCGCGGCGCAAGCCAGCGCCGGCGTGTTCCTGCGCGTCTTGCGCGATGCCTTGTTCAGCGGCCCCGGCTCGGCCGACCTGCTGTTGCCCCGCGCGCCTCTGTCTGACCTGCTGCCGGACCCCGCCGCGCGCTGGCTCGGCGCCGCTGGGGCCGATCTGCGCTGCGGCCGCCGTGCCATGGCCCTGATGCCACGGCCGGCGGGCTGGCAGCTCGACGGCGAAGACTTCGATGCCGTGGTGCTCGCCTGCAGCGCCCCTGAAGCGGCGCGCTTGTGCCAGGCCCATGCACCCGCGTGGGCAGCCTTGGCCCAGGACCTGGCTCACGAACCCATCATCACGGTCTACTTGCGCAGCCAGGGCACGCGCCTGGCAGAGCCGATGATCACGCTGAAGGCCAGCAGCGATGCACCCGCGCAATTCGCGTTCGACCTCGGCGCCCTCGACGGCGGCGGCCCGCGCGACGGCCTCTTCGCATTTGTCGTGAGCGGCGCGCGCGAATGGGTCGAACGTGGCCTGGCGGCCTGCGCCGAGGCTACGCTGCGTCAAGCACGCCTGGCCTTCAGCCATGACTGGCGTGAGCCGCCGACCGTGCTGCGCACCTTGGCCGAGCGACGCGCCACGTTTGTGTGCAGCCCGGCCCTGGTACGGCCACCAACTGGCGTTGCCGCCGGGCTTGCTGCCGCCGGGGACTACATCGACGGCCCCTACCCCGCCACGCTTGAGGGTGCTGTGCGCTCCGGCGCAGCCGCGGTACGTTGGCTCGACAGGCCAGACTCCCGGGATCCGGCACAGGCTTTCGCCATGCAAGAATCGACGCGCTGAGAAATCCACCGACCATGGCCCGCACCGACGCCAAGACCCCGACCATTCAAGTGCTCGAGCGCAGCTTCGCCCTGCTCGATGTGCTGGCTGCGCAGCCGGAGTCCTTGGCGCTCAAGGTCATCAGCGAGCGCACCGGCCTGCACCCCTCGACAGCTCACCGCATCCTCAACGACCTCGTTGCCGGCCGCTATGTCGACCGACCGCAGGCGGGCACCTACCGCCTGGGCATGCGTTTGCTGGAGCTGGGCAACCTGGTCAAGGCGCGGCTGGACGTGCGCGATGCCGCGCTCGAGCCGATGCGCGAACTGCACCGGCTGACCCAACAAGCCGTCAACCTGTCAGTGCGCCAGGGCGACGAAATCGTCTACATCGAACGCGCCTACAGCGAGCGCTCGGGCATGCAGGTGGTGCGAGCCGTGGGCGGCCGCGCGCCCTTGCACCTCACGTCGGTCGGCAAGCTCTTCCTGGCCAGCGACGACCGCGACCGCGTGCGCGCCTACGCTGCGCGCACCGGGCTGGTGGGCCACACCCGCAACAGCCTGACCCAGCTGGCGGCATTGGAACGCGAACTCGACGGCGTGCGTGCGCGCGGCATCGCGCGCGACGACGAAGAGTTGGAGATCGGTGTGCGCTGCATGGCCGCCGCCATTTACGACGATGGCCATCGACTGGTCGCCGGGCTGTCGATTTCAGCGCCAGCTGATCGGCTGGAAGAAGCGTGGCTGGACCGTGTCAAGGCCACTGCGCGGCAGATCTCTGCCGCACTTGGCTCGCACAAGCCCTGAAGCTCAGCCCAGCGGCGTTGCGATCAGGCCGGTAACGGCCGGCAGCGGCTGCGCCAACGGCATTTCGCTGACCCACTTGCGAATCCGCTCGGCATCTCCGATGCGTGAATACTTCCCGGCCGAGTCGAGCAACACCATGATCAGCTTGCGACCGGACAGTTGCGCCTGCATCACCAGGCAGCGCCCTGCCTCGGTGATATAGCCCGTCTTTTGCAAACCGATATCCCACTCGCCGCTGCGCACAAGACCATTGCTGCTGCGGAAACTAACGTTGCGGGCACCCACCATCACACCGTACTGCGTCGAGGTCGACAGCTCACGAATCAGGGCGTGCTTATCGACCTCGCGCACCAGCAGAGCCAGGTCCGTGGCACTCGACTGGTTGCGGCTCGACAGGCCCGTGGGCTCGACATAGCGCGTGTCCTTCATGCCCAGGCTTTGCGCCTTCAGGTTCATCGCTGACACGAAGGCCGGCAAGCCGCCGGGATAGTGCCGACCGAGCGCATTGGCAGCGCGGTTCTCGCTGGCCATCAAGGCCAGGTGCAGCATTTCTTCACGCGACAGCCGCGTGCCGACCTTCAGCCGCGAGCCGCTGCCCTTTTCTGTGTCGATGTCTTCGGCACCGATGCTCAGGACTTCGCCCAGGGGTTGCTTGGCTTCGCTGACCACCAAAGCCGTCATCAGCTTGGTGATTGACGCGATCGGCAGCACCGCCTGCGAGTTCTTGCTGAACAAAATTTCGTTCGTGTCTTGGTCCAGCACAAGCGCGACGCTGGACTTGAGGTCGAGTGGGTCGCTTGCGGCATGCAGACCATTGATCTGGCCAAAGGACGGGCGCGCTGGTTGCGCTTTGACGGCACGCGCGCGCGAGGCTTTGGTCGAGACCTTCTTCTTGCTGACGGCTTCCGGCTTGCTGCTGCGTGGCTTGGATTCAGCGGGCATCGGCATCGCCGTCAGCGCTGCCAAGGCGATCACCCAAGGAATCACGCCAAGGCGCGTGGCAAGTTTTTTAAGCAGCTGACTGACCATAGGGGAAACCCTAGATGCGACTGAGCTTGAGTGTAGGCGACAGAAAAAAACCACGCAAGACAATGACTTGCGTGGTTTTCCTCAAGTTGATGCTGGGATTTCCCTCGGCATGTAACAAATTGCCCCTTATCCCTGGGCCGCAACCCGCTCAGCTTTGCTGTGCAACTTGTTCAATGCGGCCAGGTAGGCCTTCGCTGATGCGACGACGATGTCCGGATCAGCGCCGACGCCGTTGACGATGCGCCCGCCCTGTTGCAGACGCACCGTCACCTCGCCCTGCGACTCGGTGCTGCCACTGGTGATGGCATTGACGGAATAAAGCAGCATCTCCGCGCCACTGCGCACTTGTGACTCGATGGCTTTGAGGCTGGCATCCACCGGGCCATTGCCGTCGCTCTCGGCATGGGCCTCCAGCGTACCGATGGCGAATGCGACGCGCGCGTGCGGGCGCTCGCCAGTCTCGGAGTGCTGTGCCAGCGACAGCAGGCGGTAGTGCTCCTGCTCGTGCGTGACGCTCTCGTCGCCGACCAAGGCAATGATGTCTTCGTCGAATATTTCGCTCTTGCGGTCGGCCAGTTCCTTGAACTTGGCAAAGGCCGCGTTGATGTCGGCCTCGGCTTCGAACTGGATGCCGAGCTCCTGCAGACGCTGCTTGAAGGCATTGCGCCCTGAGAGCTTGCCCAGCACGATCTTGTTGGCGCTCCAGCCCACGTCTTCAGCACGCATGATCTCGTAGGTGTCACGCGCCTTGAGCACGCCGTCCTGGTGAATGCCAGAAGCATGGGCGAACGCGTTTGCGCCCACCACTGCCTTGTTCGGCTGCACGACGAAGCCCGTGGTCTGGCTGACCATTCGCGAAGCGGCCAAAATCTGCGTGGTGTCGATGCCGAGGTCGAGCTTGAAGTAGTCCCGCCGTGTTCTCACGGCCATCACAACTTCCTCGAGCGAGCAATTGCCCGCACGCTCGCCCAGGCCATTGATGGTGCACTCGACCTGCCGCGCGCCACCGATCTGCACCCCGGCCAGCGAGTTCGCCACCGCCATGCCGAGATCGTTGTGGCAGTGCACCGACCAGACGGCCTTGTCGGCGTTGGGAATGCGCTCGCGCAGTGAGCGAATGAACTCGCCGTACAGCTCGGGAATGGCATAGCCGACGGTGTCGGGAATGTTGATCGTGCTCGCGCCTTCGGCGATCACAGCCTCCAGAACACGACAGAGAAAGTCGGGGTCTGAGCGATAACCGTCTTCGGGCGAGAACTCAACGTCACCATTCAGGTTGCGTGCAAAGCGCACCGCCAGCTTGGCCTGCTCGAAGACCTGGTCAGGCGTCATGCGCAGCTTCTTCTCCATGTGCAGCGCACTGGTGGCGATGAAGGTGTGGATGCGCGAGCGCGCCGCACCCTGCAACGCTTCGGCGGCGCGGGCAATGTCGCGGTCGTTGGCGCGCGCCAGGGAGCAGACCGTCGAGTCCTTGATCGCGCCGGCAATCGCCTTCACGGCTTCGAAGTCACCGTTGCTGGAAGCTGCAAAGCCGGCCTCGATGACGTCCACGCGCAGGCGCTCGAGTTGGCGGGCGATGCGCAACTTCTCGTCCTTGGTCATCGAGGCGCCCGGCGATTGCTCGCCGTCACGCAGGGTGGTGTCGAAGATGATCAGTTTGTCGGTGCTCATGGCAGTGGTCTCAGGTGGGGGCGGAAACGCAAACAGCCCGCTGGCTTGGAAGCTCGCGGGCTGTCGATGGGCAAGATGCAAAACGCAATCGATCAGCGCGCGGGCAGCACTCCTAGCAGTAGCAGCGACAGGGCCAAGCGCATCGACATGGTCAGGAATGTAGCACGTCGTTCAGCGATGCAGACCTGCTTCGTCGGGCTCGTCGGTCGAGGTGGCTATGACGCTGACAGGCCTGCCTTTGGCCTTCTTGTAGGCATACACCGCGTAGCCAGACATGCCGTAAATGCAGAATAGCGCGAACAAAACGGTCGGCGGGTGGATGTTGATCACGGCAATGGCCAGCGCGATAGCGACCAGGACGATGAAGGGCACACTGCGCTTGAAACTCACATCCTTGAAGCTGTAAAAAGGCGCGTTCGTCACCATCGACAAGCCTGCGTACAAGGTGACGCCGAATGCCGTCCAGGCCAACCAGTCAATCTTGGTGACGCTGCGCAGGCCGGCATCGTCCATGATCCAGATCAGTCCCATCACCAAGGCTGCCGCAGCTGGGCTCGGCAGGCCCTGGAAGTAGCGCTTGTCGACAACGCCGATGTTGGTGTTGAAGCGTGCCAGCCGCAATGCCGCGCCTGCGATGTAAACGAAGGCCGGGAGCCAACCCCACTTGCCCAGGTCCCGCAGCGCCCACTCGTACACGATGAGGGCCGGCGCGGCACCGAAGCTGACCATGTCGCACAGGCTGTCCATCTGCTCGCCAAAGGCACTCTGCGAATGTGTCATGCGGGCGACACGGCCGTCGAGACTGTCGAGCACGGCAGCGGTGAAGATGCCGTACACGGACAGCTCGAAGCGCCCATTCATCGCCATCACGATGGCATAGAAGCTGGCAAACAGCGCCGCCAGGGAAATGGCATTCGGCAGCACGTAAAGGCCCTTGCGCTTCGGACGCGGCTGCGCCGCAGGCGGCTGCGCTGAGTCAGCCACAGAGTCGCGCGTGTCGTCAGTCATGGGGGCCAGGATAGCGCCTCAGTTGCGAATCAGTTGCGGCTCTTGTCAACGAGCTTGTTGGCCTTGATCCAGGGCATCATGGCGCGCAGCTTCTCGCCCACCACCTCGATCTGGTGCTCCCCCATCAGGCGACGACGCGACAGCAGCGTCGGGGCACCCGCGCGGTTCTCGAGAATGAAGCTCTTGGCGTACTCACCGGTCTGGATGTCCTTGAGCATGCGCCGCATCGCATTCTTGGTCTCCTCGTTGATGATCTTCGGCCCGCTGACGTACTCACCGTACTCCGCGTTGTTCGAGATCGAGTAGTTCATGTTGGCGATGCCACCTTCATAAATCAGGTCAACAATGAGCTTCAACTCGTGCAGGCACTCGAAGTAGGCCATCTCCGGCGCGTAGCCGGCTTCCACCAGGGTCTCGAAGCCCGCCTTGATCAACTCCACCGTGCCGCCGCAGAGCACCGCCTGCTCGCCGAACAGGTCGGTCTCCGTCTCTTCGCGAAAGTTGGTTTCGATGACACCGGCCTTGCCGCCGCCATTGGCAGCCGCATAGCTGAGCGCCAGGTCACGCGCCTTGCCGCTCTTGTCGGCATGCACCGCGATCAGGTGGGGTACACCGCCGCCCTGCGTGTAGGTGTTGCGAACGGTGTGGCCGGGCGCCTTGGGCGCGACCATCCACACGTCGAGGTCCTCGCGCGGCACGACCTGCCCGTAGTGGACATTGAAGCCGTGCGCGAAGGCGAGCGACGCGCCTTGCTTGATGTTCGGTGCAATGTCGTTGGCATAGACCGCAGCAATCTGCTCGTCGGGCAGCAGCACCATGACCACATCGGCGCTCTTCACCGCATCGGCAACTTCAGCCACCTTCAGGCCGGCCTTCTCGACCTTGGCCCAGGACGCGCCGCCGCGGCGCAGACCGACCACGACCTTGACGCCGCTGTCGTTCAGGTTCTGCGCGTGGGCGTGGCCCTGCGAGCCGTAACCGATGATGGCGACCAGCTTGCCCTTGATAAGGCTGAGATCGGCGTCTTTGTCGTAATAGACCTTCATTTGCTTTCTCCGTAAAAAGTCATTGGAGGACCCGCAAGGGCCCGCGTCACACCCTGAGTATTCTCTCGCCGCGGCCGATCCCGCTGGCCCCCGTGCGCACGGTTTCCAGAATGGCCGCGCGGTCGATCGCCACCAGAAAGGCGTCCAGCTTGATGCCGTCGCCCGTCAACTCAATGGTGTAGCTCTTGTCCGTGACGTCGATGATGCGGCCGCGGAAGATGTCGGCCATGCGGCTCATCTCCTCGCGCTCCTTGCCAACTGCCCGCACCTTCACCAGCATCAGCTCGCGCTCGGTGAAACTGCCTTCGGTCAGATCGACCACCTTGACGACTTCGATCAGGCGGTTCAAGTGCTTGGTGATCTGCTCGATCACCTCGTCGCTGCCTGTGGTGACGATGGTCATGCGCGACAGCGAGGCATCCTCGGTTGGCGCCACGGTCAGGCTCTCGATGTTGTAGCCCCGCGCGGAGAACAGCCCGACCACTCGCGACAGGGCGCCCGGCTCGTTTTCGAGCAGCAGCGCAATAATGTGTTTCATGTTTTCGTCCTGGCGTGCTCTTCACACATGCCGACGGTGATCGGCAGGGTTTGGCAACGCGGTTCGATCTTGATTGGAAGAATCTTCGAGGTCGTGGAAACGCCGCGGCACAGGCCCCAGACAGCGCGGTAACGCCGCCCAGGACCTGCGCCTAGGCCGGTCCTACAGGTCCTCGGAGCCGAGCAGCATTTCAGTAATCCCCTGGCCCGCCTTGACCATGGGCCAGACGTTCTCGGTGGGGTCGGTGCGGATGTCGAGGAACACAGTCCGGTCCTTCAAGCGGATCGCCTCGCGCAATGCCGGCTCCACGTCTTGCGGACGCTCGACCAGGATGCCGACATGGCCGTAGGCCTCGGCCAACTTGACGAAGTCCGGCAGCGCGTCCATGTAGCTGTGCGAGTAGCGGCTGCCGTAGTCGAGTTGCTGCCACTGGCGCACCATGCCCAGGTAACGGTTGTTGAGGGAGACGATCTTCACCGGCGTTTTGTACTGCTGGCAGGTTGAAAGCTCCTGGATGCACATCTGGATCGAGCCCTCGCCGGTGATGCAGAAGACATCTGCCTGGGGCTTGGCGAGCTTGATGCCCATCGCATAGGGCAGGCCCACCCCCATGGTGCCCAGACCACCGGAGTTGATCCAGCGCCGCGGCTGCTCGAAGCGGTAGTACTGCGCCGCCCACATCTGGTGCTGGCCGACATCGCTGGTGATGTAGGTGTCACGGTCCTTGGTCAGCTGACACAGCTTGTCGACCACCATTTGCGGCTTGATCACCTCATCGCTCGGCTTGAACGCCAGGCAATCGCGCTTGCGCCACTCGTTGACCTGCTTCCACCAGGCGTTCAGCGCTTCCTTGTCGGGACGCGTCTGGGCATCCCGGACCTGGGCGATCAACTCCTGCAAAACATCTTTCACGTCGCCCACGATGGGGATATCGACCTTGACCCGCTTGGAAATGCTCGACGGATCGATGTCGACATGGATGATCTTGCGCTGCACCGACGCGAAGTGCTGGGGGTTGCCGATCACCCGGTCATCGAAGCGCGCCCCGACCGCCAGCAGCACATCGCAGTTCTGCATCGTCATGTTGGCTTCATACGTGCCGTGCATGCCGAGCATGCCGAGGAACTGTGGGTCGCTGGCGGCAATTGCGCCCAACCCCATCAGCGTGTTGGTGCAGGGCGAACCGAGCAAATGCACCAACTCGCGCAACTCGGCCGAGGCCTCACCCAGGATGACGCCACCGCCGGTGTAGATGTAGGGGCGCTTGGCCGCCAACAGCAACTGCACGGCCTTGCGAATCTGACCGCCGTGGCCCTTCTTGACCGGGTTGTAGGAGCGCATCTCCACGCGCTCCGGGTAGTGAAAAGGCGCCGTCTTCAAGGACACGTCCTTGGGAATATCGACCACCACCGGCCCGGGTCGGCCGGTGCGCGCAATGTGGAAGGCCTTCTTGAT
>JANNGJ010000206.1:0-8331 GCA_031403815.1 Burkholderiales bacterium
CCAAGGCCCCGAGCCAGGCCACGCAGGATCTGGTCGAACACGTTCGCTACCCCGATCTGAAGTTGGGTCAGGCCTGATTTCCAGTAGGTTCTGAGTATCAAGAAGGGCCCTTCGGGGCCCTTCTTCTTTTATGCTGCGCCCATGAGCAGCCCTACGCCGTCATCCAGCCTGACCGCCAACCTGCGCAAGGAGTTGCAGCAGTGGGCGCCCTTTGCACAGATGCAGGCCCAGCACGTTGATCGTTTCGTGCAGGCCGCAACGCAGGCCTACTACGAGCCGAACGAGCCGGTGCTGGCACCGGACCAGGGCACCGTGTCGCACTTGCTGCTGATCCGCCGCGGCAGCATCAGCGGGCGCCACGGGCTTGCCGAGACCCAGGGCGGCTTCCACTACGCGGCCGGCGATCTGTTCCCGGTGGGGGCAGCCCTGGCCGCGCGCGCCGTCACGGCCACCTACACGGCCGACAGCGACACCTTCTGCCTGCAGTTGCCGCTCGATGCGATGCAGGCGCTGGCACGCGACAGCGCGCCCTTTGCCGACTTTCTCAACCGCCGCGTGCAGCAGTTCCTGGCCTTGTCGCGCACCGCGCTGCAAGTCACCTATGCGTCGCAAAGCCTGGCCGAGCAGTCGCTCGAGACGCGGCTCGGGGGCTTGCTGCGGCGCGCCGCGGTTGGCGTGGCGCCCGCCACGCCCCTGGCCGTTGCGCTCAAGTTGATGCATGACAAACGCATCGGCTCGGTGCTGGTGCTGGCGCCTGACAGCGGCGCCGCGCTTGGCATCTTGACGCGGCACGACATCCTGGGCCGCGTCACCCTGGCCGAGCGGCCCCTCGGCACGCCGATCACCGAAGTGATGAGCGCGCCCGTCATCACGTTGAGCGTGGACCACACGGCGCAGGACGCTGCGTTGGCGATGTCACGCCACGGCATCCGCCATGTGCCGGTGGCCGACGCCAGCGGCCGTGTCGTGGGCATCCTGTCAGAGCGCGATCTGTTCGCCCTGCAGCGCTTGTCGCTCAAGCAGGTGAGCACGGCGATCCGCGCCGCCGCCGATGTGCAGACGCTGGCGGCGGTGGCGCAGGACATCCGGCGCTTTGCGCGCAACCTGCTCGGCCAGGGCGTGGGCGCGCGCCAGCTCACCGAGCTCATCAGCCACTTGAACGACGTCCTCACGGAACGCCTGGTGGGGCTGGTGGCGCGCGCGCGCGGGCTCGACTTGACCCAGGCCTGCTGGCTGGCCTTTGGCTCCGAGGGCCGCAGCGAGCAGACGATTTCTACCGACCAGGACAACGGCCTGGTCTTCACCAGCACGCAGGCCGAGGTGGATCGCCCGACCTGGCTGGCCTTTGCCGAAGAAGTCAACCACGCGCTGGACCACTGCGGCTACCCGCTGTGCAAGGGCAACATCATGGCCAGCAACCCCGATTGCTGCTTGACGCAGGGCGAGTGGCTGGCACGCTTCGCTGACTGGATCGAGCGCGGCGCGCCGGAAGACTTGCTCAAGGCCAGCATCTACTTCGACTTCCGCCCCCTGGTGGGTGCGGCCTCACTCACGACGCCGCTGCGCGAGCTGGTGCTTCAGCATGCGGGCCGCAACCCCCGCTTCATGAAGCAGATGGCCGAGAACGCCTTGCGCAACAGCCCGGCCTTGAACTGGCGCGGTGCCATCGACGCCCAGGCGCAGGGCAACCAGGAGGTGCTGGACCTCAAGCTGCACGGCACGGCGATCTACGTCGAAGCGGCGCGCCTGTATGCCCTGGCCCACGGCGTTGCGGCCACCGGCACACGCGCCCGTTTCGAGGCCGCGGCCCAGGCCATGGGCGCCGCGCCTCAGGAAGCCGAGGCCTGGGTTGGCGGCTTCGAGTACCTGCAGATGCTGCGCCTGCAGGTGCAACTTGCGCGCGACCGGCGTGAAGCGGTCGATGCCAGCGACGGCAACCCCAACCTGATCGACGTGGCGGCCTTGAACGACATCGACCGCCGCGTGCTGAACGAGAGCCTGCGCGTGGCGCGCCGCTTGCAGCAGCGCATTCAGCTGGACTACGTGCGTTGAACCTGTTGCGGCGCTGGTTTGGCCCGAGCCTGGCGCGGGCCAGCAACGCCCGTCGCTGGGTGGTGCTCGATGTTGAGACCAGCGGCCTGGACACACGCCATGACCGCCTGCTGGCCGTCGCCGCCATCGCCTTGCGCATCGACGGGCCTGCCACGCCGCGCATCGACTTGGCCGACAGCTTCGAGGCGGTGCTGCGCCAGCCAGCCGCGCCGGCCGACAAGGACAACATCCTGCTGCACGGCATCGGCGTCGGCGAGCAGCGCGCCGGCGCGCCAGCGGCCGAGGTGCTGGCGGCTTTCGAACGCTGGGTGGGGGACGCGCCGCTGATCGCGTTTCATGCCGCGTTTGACCAGGCCATGGTCCAGCGCGCGATGCAAGCCGTGCTGGGCCGCACGCTGGCCAACCCGTGGCTCGATTTGGAGCCCGTCGCCGATGTGCTGCACCCGGGCCTGGGCGGCCACGCCCTGGACGACTGGCTGGCGCACTTTGGCATCGAGTGCGCTGTGCGCCACCAGGCCGCTGCCGACACCCTGGCCACGGCTGAACTGCTGCTGCGCTTGTGGCCTGCCGCGCGGGCCCTGCAGGCCACGGGTTTTGCCGCGCTGTGCCAGTTGGCCGAGCAGCGGCGCTGGCTGGCCCGGCGCTGAGCCCAGCCCGTCAGCCCGTCAGCCCAGGAAGCGCAGCAGGCGCTCGGCCAGCGCGGCGGGCTGGTCGTGGTGCAGCATGTGGCCACAGTCGTTGAACGTCTCGCACTCGACCTGGGCCACGCGGGCCAGGCGCGCTTCGAACTCGCTGCGCGGGTAGCGATCACCCCACCACTTGGTCATATCGGTGTCGGCGCCTTCCACCCACAACAGCGGCGCGGCGATGCGGGCCCAGGTCTCGACCACTTCGCCGACCTGGTACAGCGCCGGGTTGACGCGCTTGTGTGCGGCATCGGCGCGCAGATGCCATTGCCCGTCAGCGTCGGGCGCGGCCCATTGCGTCGCCAGCCAGGCCGCCTTGTCGGGGCGCAGCCGCGGGTTGGTCTTAATCAGTCGCGCGGCCACCTCGCCGGCACTGGCGTATGGCCGCAGAGTGGCGGGCGCCTTCAATTCGTCGAGCCACTGCAGCAGACGCTTCGGCGCGTGATGCGGCTTGCTGGCCGGCAGGCCGAAGCCCTCGAGGTTGACCAGGCGGCGCACGCGCTCCGGGCGCACGCCGGCATAGCTCATCACCACGTTGCCGCCCATGCTGTGGCCGAGCAGGTCCACCGGTTGGGTCGGCGACAACTGGTCGAGCAGCGCATCGAGATCGCCCAGGTAGTCTGGGAACCAGTAGCTGTCACTGCCGCCCGCGCTGCTGCGGCCGAAGCCGCGCCAGTCGGGCGCCACGATGTAGCGCCGCTCGCCCTCCAGGGCTGCCAGTGCGTCGACCATGAACTGGAACGAGGCTCCAACATCCATCCAGCCGTGCAGGAGCAGCAGGAGCGGGCGCTCGGGCGTGGCGAGTTCCGGGCCACCCCAGGTTTCGAGGTGATACGACAGGCCGCGAATCGGCAATTCACGCGCCGCAGCCGGGCGGGCAGGGCGGTAGGGGGCAAAGGGTGCAGTGCTCATGCAGCAACTTTAGGCGACGACGGCCTAAAGTTATGAGCGGGCGCGTCCGATACGGCGCATATCTGATTGATCGGAAGCCCCGTGCGTTTTTCACGCCTGTCCCTGACCACGAAGCTGGCCACCATCAACTTGCTGCTGGTGGCGTAATTGATCGCCGTCGTGGCCGTCGCCTGGCGTATGTTGCCGGCCGAGCAGGAGGCGGCGGCCGATGTGGCCCAGCTCGGCCGCGCCCAGCGCTCGAACCAGAACGCCGACATGCTGCACGACGCTCTGCGGTCAGGCGTGTTGCGCGCGCTGTTGGTGGGCCAAGTGCAGGGCGATACCAGCGTCGAAGTCGAGCAGGCCATCCTCGCCGACACGGCCGAGTTCCGCACCGAACTGAATGCGCTGGCGGCCATGTCGCTGCCCGGCCCCTTGCAGGCGCAGAGTGCCACGGCGCGCGAGGCGGGGGGCGCCTACATCGCGATCGTCGACAGCACGGCGCGCCTGGCGCTGACGGACCGCAAAGCCGCATTGGCCCAGATGCCCGAGTACAGCGCCGCCTTTGAGCGGGCCAAGACCGACTTGGCCAAGCAAACCGAGCTGCTGGCCCAGGCCCTTGAGGCGGCGCATCTACAGTCGCGGGAGGCCTCGGCCAGGGCCCAGCGCTGGCTGGTGGTGGCGGCGGCTGTGGCCATCATCGTCGGCTGGACCTGCGTGGCCCTGATCGCCGGCTCGATCCGCCGCTCGCTGACCAGCCTTCGCGACGTGGCACGTGAAGTCGCTGCCGGCCAGCTCGACCGCCGCAGCGACCGCACCGGCCACGACGAAGTCGGCCAGCTTGCCGCGTCAGTCAACCAGATGGCTGGCAACCTGCAGCAGATGATTGACCAAATGCGCCGCGACGCCGAGCGCGGCGCCTATGGCAGCGAGCTGGTCGAGGCCATGGACATGGCTGACAGCGAACCGCAGGCCTACGAGGTGGTGGCGCGGGCGATGACGCAGATCACGCCACTGCATCCGATAGAGCTGCTGATCGCCGACTCGAGCGATGCCCACCTTGAGCGTGCTGCCGTCCATCCCTCGGCCGGGGCGCCCGGCTGCGGCGTCGAGTCGCCCTTTGGCTGCATCGCCGTGCGACGCGGCCACGCCCTCAATTTCCCGAACAGCGAAGCCCTCAACGCCTGCCCGAAGTTGCGCGGCCGGCCCGACGGCGCCATCAGCGCGGCCTGCGTGCCCGTGACCTTCATGGGCCGCGCCCTCGGCGTTCTGCATGCCAGCAGCAGCATCGAGCAGCCGCTCAGCGCGCTGCAATTCGACCGCATGGCGGCGCTGGGCACGCAGGCCGGCGGGCGCATCGGCACCGTGCGCGCTTTCGAGCGCACCCAGTTGCAGGCCAGCACCGACGCACTCACCGGCCTGCCCAATCGGCGCCACGTTGAGCAGCGCCTGCGCGAGCTGGTGGCTGCGGCCAAACCCTTCGTGCTGGTGATGGCCGATTTGGACCACTTCAAGCGCCTGAACGACACCTTTGGCCACCAGGCCGGCGACGACGCGCTGCGCGTGTTTGCCGATGTGGTGCGCGCCTGCACGCGTGAGCAGGATCTGGCCGGTCGCTGGGGCGGCGAGGAGTTCGGCTTCCTGTTGTCAGGTGCCAGCGCCACCGAAGCCCTGCGCTGGACCGACCGGGTGCGCGAGCGCCTGGCCGAGGCGCTGGCCAACCGCAGCACGCCGAGCTTCACCGCCAGCTTCGGCATTGCCGACTCCGCCACCACCCGCGTGCCCGACGCCCTGGTTCGCTTGGCCGACGAGGCCCTGTACAAAGCCAAGGCCGAGGGCCGCGACCGCGCGGCGTTGGCCGGCATCGCCGCCTTTAACGACATCGGCCCGCGACGCGACAGCGAGCACGACGCCAAGGTTGACTTGCGCATGCTGGCCGGCGAGTAGCCTCGCACATCCAGCTTTGCGAGAATCGGTGCATGAGCACCAACTTCTCACTGCGCAGTGCGCGCCCGGCCGATGTGCCGGCCATCGTCGGCCTGATCGGCGAACTGGCGGCCTTCGAGCGGCTCACGCACCTGCTCGAAGTCACGCCCGAAAAGCTGATGCCGCACCTGTTCGGCGAGCGGCCGGTAGCCGAATGTGTGGTCGCGGAAGTGGCCGGCGAGGTGGTAGCTTTTGCACTTTTCTTCACCAATTTCTCGACCTTCCTGGCCCGCCCCGGCCTCTACCTCGAAGACCTCTACGTGCAGCCCGCGCACCGCGGCACGGGCATCGGCAAGGCGCTGCTCAGCCACCTCGCCCGCCTGGCCGCCGAGCGCGGTTTCGGCCGCATCGAGTGGAGCGTGCTGGACTGGAACGCCGATGCGATCGCGTTCTACGAGGGCCTGGGCGCGACGGTGATGCCGGATTGGCGCATCTGCCGCATCAGTGGCGTCGTGCTGCAGGCTTTTGGCGCCAAGCAATGACGCAACCGCACTGCAGGGCGTTCGCCTTGGCCATGGGCCTGGCTGCAGGTGTGCCGGCCCGCGCCGCAGTGGATGCCCAGGGCAACTGGTTCCCCAGCATTGGCGACCCTTCTGTGCTGGGCTGGTTCACGGCGGCGCTGTATCTTGTGACCGTGGCCTTGGCGGCTCGCAATCTCGCCTTCGCCAAACGCACGGCAGTGCCGTCTAGCTTCTGGTTGTCGCTTTGCGTCTTGATGTTCGCTCTGGGCGTCAATAAGCAGCTTGACCTGCAAACCTGGGTCGGCATCACGGGCAGACGGCTCTCTATCGAGCAGGGTTGGTACGCTGATCGGCGCATTGTGCAAGGCGTCTTTATCGTGCTGTTGTGCGTCGGCGTCACCGGGGCTCTGCTCGTTGCGCGGCGCCATTGGATTCAACTTTGGGGTGAGTACAGACTGGCATTTCTCGGCGTCAGCCTGCTCTGCCTCTTCATCGTCGTACGAGCAATAACCTTCCACCACATTGACCGCGTCTTGCGCCTCGATTTGGCCGACATCCGTTTGGGCGCGCTGCTTGAGATTTGTGGTGTGCTGGTCGTCGGCTCCGGGTGCATCTGGTGGCATCGGCTGCACCGGCGCCGCGTTGCCCGCTTCTTCAGGCAACAGGCTTTGCGCCGATGATGCGAGGCCGCGGTGTACGCGCATTCCGCACGCCACCCTGATCACACCATGACTTCGATGCACTCTGCTGACGACTCCTACGCGTCCTTGTACCGAGACTTCCGTTGGAAGGTGCCAAGCAAGTTCAATCTGTTCGAGGTTTGTTGTGCGCGCTGGGCGCGGCTGACGCCGCAAGCCACTGCGCTGGTTTGTGAGCACGAGCAGGGGGATCTGGCGCAGCTCAGCTACGCCGACTTGCACGGCAACGCGTTGCGCCTCGCCGCGGCCCTGGCCGCACTGGGTGTGAGGCGCGGCGACCGGGTGGCGATCGTGATGCCGCAGCGCGTCGAGACCGCGGTGGCGCACATGGCGGTCAGCGCACTCGGGGCGGTGGCGATGCCGCTGTCGATGCTGTTCGGGCCCGAGGCCTTGCAATACCGCCTGCGCGACAGCGGCGCTGTGCTGGCCATCGTCGACGAGTCGGCCATCGACAACCTGCTGGCGGTGCGCGGCGAGTGCAGCGCTTTGCGCTGCGTCGTGGCCGTGGGCGCCGCGGCCGGTCGCGGCGATGCCGATTGGCAAGACTGCCAGCGTGGCCGCCACGCAGCCATCAAGCCGGTGAGCACCAGCGCCGACGACCCCGCGGTGCTGATCTACACCAGCGGCACCACCGGCGCCCCCAAGGGCGCGCTGATCCCGCAGCGTGCATTGATTGGCAACCTGAGCGGCTTCGTTGCCAGCCAGAACTGGTTTCCGCACGCAGCGGGGGTGTTCTGGTCCCCGGCAGACTGGGCCTGGACGGGCGGGCTGATGGACGCTCTGCTGCCCACGCTCTACTTCGGTCGCACGATCCTGGGCTACCAGGGCCGCTTCACGCCGCAGCGTGCCTTCGAACTGATGCAGCGCCACGGCGTGACGCACACCTTTTTGTTCCCGACCGCGCTCAAGGCGATGATGAAGGCCGAGCCCGCGCCGCGGCGGCGCTATCCGAGGCTGCGGCTGCGTGCCGTCATGAGTGCTGGCGAGGCCGTCGGTGACACGGTCTTCGCCTACTGCCGCGAGGCCCTGGGCGTGACGGTCAACGAGATGTTTGGCCAGACCGAGATCAACTACATCGTTGGCAACTGCGCCAGCTACGTCGGCATTGACGGCGCCGTCCACCGCGGCTGGCCGGCGCGGCCTGGCAGCATGGGCCGGCCCTATCCGGGCCACCGCATCGCCGTGCTCGACGATGCTGGCACCGAAGTGCCGCGCGGCACGCCGGGTGATGTTGCGGTACACCGGCGTGACATCCACGGTGACCCCGACCCGGTGTTCTTCCTCGGCTACTGGCACAACGACGCCGCCACGCGGGCCAAGTTCACTGGCGACCCGGATGACTCCTGGTGCCGCACCGGCGACACCGCGGTGATGGATGCGGAGGGCTACCTCTGGTACCAGGGCCGCAGCGACGATATGTTCAAGGCCGCGGGCTACCGCATCGGCCCGAGCGAGGTCGAGAACTGCCTCGTCAAGCACCCCGCGGTGGCCAACGCCGCCGTGGTGCCCAAGCCCGACGCCGAGCGCGGCGCGCTGGTCAAGGCGTATGTGGTTCTG
>JANNGJ010000207.1:0-2500 GCA_031403815.1 Burkholderiales bacterium
GCGGCGGGCGCTGCGGCACGCGGCGCCGGTGCAGGCGCCGCAGCGCGCGGCGCAGGTGCCGGCGCTGCCGGCGGTGCAGCAGAGATCACTGGCGCCACTGGCGCCGGCGCGGGGCTCGGTGCAACTGCCGCCCGCGCGGTCGGCGGGTCGAGCAACATCGTGTACTCGCGCACCAAGCGGCCGCTCGCCCACGTCAATTCGAGAATCACATCGACAAAGGGCTCCATCACCACACGGTCGCTGGCCACACGCAGATAGGGGCGGCCGTCGGGCCGCCGTGCCAGCGTGACCTGGGTGCCCGGCAGCACAGCGCCGTACTCGACACCGGCCGCACGGTAGGCGTCCGGCGGCGCCACGCGTACGCGCAGCGACGACGCCTCTTCAGGCGTGATGCTCGTAACATCGATCTCCGCCCGCAGGTTCTCGCCCAACGCCGACTGCACCGCCATGCGGCCCAGACCGAGGGCCCAGGTGCCTGTGGTGGCTACCATGAGTGCCGCAACGGCGACAGCGCGCAGGGCAAAGCCGGCACGGGGCGCGGAGTAAGGCGAAGGCTTCTTGTTCAAGGCGTCTCCCAAAGAACTGCGGCGGACTGCGTGGATTGTCCGCTGTGGCGTTGACGTTGCATGCCGTGTCGGGCCTGGTTTTCAGACCAAGCGTGAGCGGACGAATGTGTTGCAAATCACAATAGCATCAAGCATATAGGGTGACAAGCTCATGCAAAGTGTGACCTCGCCTGAAACGCTGCGTGACCGCGTGTAGTCGTGAACTTGTTGTCATGTGGCAACGCAACATGGCTCGCCTCAATGGTCGAGCAGGATGCGCAGCATGCGGCGCAAGGGTTCGGCAGCGCCCCACAAAAGCTGGTCGCCGACGGTGAAGGCGCCGAGGTATTCGGGGCCCATGGCGAGCTTGCGCAGCCGGCCCACCGGGATCGTCATCGTGCCCGTCACAGCCACTGGCGTCAGCTCACGCATCGTCGCCTCACGCGTGTTCGGCACCAGCTTCACCCAGGCATTGTCAGCCGCGATCAAGGCCTCGATGTCGGCCAGTGGCACGTCACGCTTGAGCTTGAAGGTCATCGACTGGCTGTGGCAGCGCATCGCCCCGACGCGCACACAGGTCGAGTCGATGGCGATCGGCGCTGTGTTGCCAAGGATCTTGTTGATCTCGGCCATGCCCTTCCACTCTTCCTTCGAGGTGCCGTTGCCCAGGTCCTTGTCGATCCACGGGATCAGCGAGCCGCCCAAGGGCACGCCGAAGTGCGCCGTCTCGTCTGGCGACAAGCCGCGCTGTTGGTCGATCACGCGGCGGTCGATTTCCAGGATGGCGCTCTTGGGGTCGTCGAGCAGTGGCCTGACGGCGCTGTTGAGCGTGCCGTACTGCGTCAGCAATTCGCGCATGTGTTGCGCGCCGCCGCCCGAGGCGGCCTGGTAGGTGTGGGTGCTCATCCACTCGACCAGGCCGGCCTTGTAGAGCGCGCCAACGCCCATCAACATGCAGCTCACGGTGCAGTTGCCGCCGATCCAGGTGCGCCCGCCCTGGGCCAAGGCCTTCTGGATCACCGGCAGGTTGACGGGGTCCAGGACGATCACAGCGTCATCGGCCATGCGCAGGGTCGAGGCGGCATCGATCCAAAGCACAGCCCAGCCCGCGGCGCGCAGCTTGGCATAGACCTCGGTGGTGTAGTCGCCGCCCTGGGCTGTGATGACGATGTCGCAACGCTTGAGCGCGGTGATGTCGTACGCATGGTGCAGCCGGGCTTCGTTCTTGGCGAACTTGGCGAACTCGGCAATTGCGCTCGGTACCGCAGCGCCCGCGTTCGACGTCGAGAAGAACATCGGCTCGATCAGCGCGAAGTCGCCCTCGGCCTGCATACGGTCCATCAACACCGAGCCGACCATGCCGCGCCAGCCGACCAGTCCTACGAGTGCCATTTGTCTTGCCTTTCCAGTCGATCCGGACCCCGCTCCGTTCCGGCTCGTGTCGCCGGGGTCCAGGAAGGGGCGAGACGATCCGAGCGCTTCAGCTCTGGGTCTTGATCGTTTTGCCAGTGACAGCGGCCACAACCGCGTCGCCCATCTCGCGCGTACCGACACGGCGCATGCCGTCGCTCCAGATGTCGGCCGTGCGCAACCCAGAGGACAGCACGGCCTTCACCGCCGACTCGATGCGGTCGGCGCTGGCAGGTTGGGCGAACGTGTAGCGAAGCATCATGGCGGCCGACAGAATTGTAGCCAGCGGATTGGCAATCCCCTTGCCCGCGATGTCAGGCGCGCTGCCATGGCTGGGCTCGTACAGGCCCTTGTTGTGCTTGTCGAGCGAGGCCGACGGCAGCATGCCGATGGAACCGGTCAGCATCGCAGCCTCATCCGACAAGATGTCACCGAACATGTTGCCCGTGACCACCACGTCGAAGGCCTTCGGCGCCTTGACCAGCTGCATCGCCGCGTTGTCGACATACATGTGGTCGAGCTTCACATCAGGGTACTGGGCATGG
>JANNGJ010000208.1:0-7404 GCA_031403815.1 Burkholderiales bacterium
CGCACGGCGCTGCGCGCCGCGGTTTCTGCCAGGCCCTCGCGTTTTCCGCCGCGGGGCCCGGTGCTGCCGAACAAGATGCCGCCCAGGCTGCCCATCAGACCGCCGCCGGCCTCCTGGGCTGCTGGTGAGTCGGCCTTGCCGGCTGACTCTCGCTGCATCGACTGCGCGGTATCGGCCGAGGCCACCGAGCGCCCCTTGAGCTTCTCGTAGGCCGACTCGCGGTCGACCGTCCTCTCGTAAACGCCAGCGACCAGCGAACTGGCCAGCAAGGCCTTGCGTTGGTCGGGCGAAATCGGACCGATCTGGCTGCCTGGCGGCAACACGTAAACGCGCTCGGTCACGCTTGGCCTGCCCTTGCTGTCGAGGAAACTGACCAGCGCTTCTCCGACAGCCAACTCGGTGATCGCGGTCTCGACGTCCAGGCCGGGGTTGGCGCGCATGGTGCTGGCCGCCGACTTGACGGCCTTCTGATCGCGCGGCGTGAAGGCGCGCAAGGCGTGCTGCACCCGGTTGCCCAGCTGGGCCAGCACGGTGTCGGGCACGTCGAGCGGGTTCTGCGTCACGAAATAGACACCCACACCCTTGCTGCGCACCAGGCGCACCACCAACTCGATGCGCTCGACCAGCGCCTTCGGCGCATCGGTGAAGAGCAGGTGGGCCTCGTCGAAGAAGAAGACCAGCTTGGGTTTCTCGGGGTCGCCGATCTCGGGCAACTGTTCGAACAGCTCCGAAAGCATCCAGAGCAGGAAGGTCGCGTACAGGCGCGGCACGTTCATCAGCTTGTCTGCGGTCAGGATATTGATCACGCCCTTGCCGTCGACGGTCTGCATGAAATCGTCGATCGACAGCATCGGCTCGCCAAAGAACTTGTCGCCGCCTTGCTCCTCGATCTGCAACAAGCCTCGTTGGATCGCCCCGACGCTTGCCGCGCTGACGTTGCCGTACTCGGTCTGGAAGTCCTTCGCGTTCTCGCCCACATGCTGCAGCATCGCCCGCAGGTCCTTCAGGTCCAGCAGCGCCATGCCGTTGTCGTCGGCAATCTTGAACACCAGGTTGAGCACACCGGCCTGGGTTTCGTTCAGGGCCAGCATGCGCGCCAGCAGCAGCGGACCCATGTCGGACACGGTGGCGCGCACAGGGTGGCCCTGCTCGCCGAACACATCCCACAGCGTGGCCGGGCAGGCGGCGGACTCGGGTGCCGGCAGGCCGCGCTCGGCGATGATCTTCGCGACCTTCTCGGGCAGCGTGCCCTTTTGCGTGATGCCCGTCAGGTCGCCCTTGACGTCGGCCATGAAGACCGGCACGCCGATCTTGGAAAAGTTTTCGGCCAGGGTTTGCAGCGTGATCGTCTTGCCGGTGCCGGTGGCCCCGGTGATCAGGCCGTGGCGGTTCGCCAGCCCGGGAAGCAGCACACATTCGATGTCGCCATGCTTGGCAACCAGGATCGGCTCAGCCATGGGAAAACCCTCTCACTTAAAATCAGACGCATCGTAAGCGTAAAGAGAGAGTGTCCTTCATGGCCGGTCATTCCAAATGGGCCAATATCCAGCACCGCAAAGGGCGCCAGGATGAGAAGCGGGGCAAGGCCTGGACCCGGGTGATCCGCGAAATCATGGTCGCCGCGCGCTTGGGCGGTGGCGACGTCAGCGCCAACCCGCGCTTGCGCCTCGCCATCGAGAAGGCCAAGGCTGTCAATTTGCCGGTCGAGACCGTCAAGCGCAACATCGACAAGGCCACTGGAAACCTCGAGGGCGTCAACTATGAGGAGATCCGCTACGAGGGCTATGGCATCGGCGGCGCGGCCATCATCGTCGACTGCATGACGGACAACCGGGTGCGCACGGTCGCCGAGGTGCGGCATGCCTTCAGCAAGTACGGCGGCAACATGGGCACGGAAGGCTCGGTGGCTTTCCAATTCAAGCATTGCGGCCAGCTGTTCTTTGCGCCGGGGACCAGCGAAGACAAGGTCATGGACGCGGCCCTGGAGGCCGGCGCCGAGGATGTGATCGCGGGTGACGACGGCTCGATCGAGGTGCTGACACCGCCGACCGAGTTCGAGGCGGTGAAGAATGCGCTCGAAGCAGCGGGCCTGAAGGCCGAGATCGGTGAAGTCACGATGCGCGCGGAGAACACGGTCGAACTGACGGGCGAGGACGCCCAGCGCATGCAGAAGCTGCTCGATGTGATCGAGGAACTCGACGACGTGCAAAATCTTTATCACAACGCCGAGCTCGGCGAATGAAAGTCCTGGTTATCGGTGGCGGCGGGCGCGAGCACGCGCTGGCCTGGAAGCTGGCGCAATCGCCCAAGGTGCAGCGGGTCTACCTCGCGCCGGGCAATGGGGGCACGGCGCTCGATCCAGCCCTGCGCAACGTGCCGATCACCGACCCGACGGCACTGGCCGACTTTGCTGCAGCAGAAAAGATCATGCTGACGGTTGTCGGCCCGGAGGCGCCACTGGCGGCAGGCATCGTCGACTTGTTCCGGGCCCGCGGCCTGCGCATCTTCGGCCCGACACGGGCCGCGGCGCAGCTCGAAAGCTCCAAGGCCTTCGCCAAGGACTTCATGCAGCGCCATGGCATCCCGACAGCGCTGTACGCCAGCTTTACCGAGGCAGCGGCAGCGCATGCGCATGTGGAGCGCCACGGCGCACCCATTGTGGTCAAGGCCGACGGCCTGGCAGCGGGCAAGGGCGTGGTGGTGGCGATGAGCGCCGACGAAGCCCACGCGGCCATCGACTTCATGCTCGATGGCAAGGCCGGCGCCCGGGTGGTCATCGAAGAATTCATGGCCGGCGAAGAAGCCAGTTTCATCGTCGTTTCCGACGGCAAGAACGTGCTGCCGCTGGCCACCAGCCAGGACCACAAACGCATCGGCGATGGCGACACGGGGCCCAACACGGGCGGCATGGGTGCCTACTCGCCGGCGCCAGTGGTCACGCCCAATGTGCATGCGCGCGCCATGCACGAGATCGTGCTGCCCACCATTGCAGGCATGGCCGCCGACGGCACGCCGTTCAGCGGCTTCCTCTATGCCGGCCTGATGATCGACGCCGCCGGCAACCCACGCGTTGTCGAATTCAACGCGCGCCTGGGCGACCCTGAAGCGCAAGTGCTGTTGATGCGCCTGAAGACGGACTTGTTCGATGTGTTGATGGCGGCCACGGCCAGCGGCGATCAATCCGGCCTGGACAGCGTCGAGCTGCAGTGGGACCGGCGCGTTGCCCTCGGCGTCGTGATGGCCGCACACGGCTACCCCACGACCGTGCGCAGCGGCGATGTCATCACCGGCCTGCCGCCGGCTGAGGCCGACACGGTCGTGTTCCACGCTGCGACCGAGCGGCGGGGTGACGGCAGCCTGGTGACCAGCGGCGGTCGGGTCTTGTGCGTGACGGCGTTGGGCGACTCCGTCAAGGCCGCGCAGCAGCGCGCTTACGCCGCCCTGGCCCCGATCCGCTTCGATGGCATGCAGCGCCGCACCGACATCGGCCACCGGGCCCTGAAGCCGCGATGACGGAGATTGCCGCCCTGCCGGAGCGCCCAGTTCAGCTAAGCGGCAGCCGCCTCGCCCGCGGGGCCATGAGGCTGGCCGGTTGGCGCGTGCAGTTCGATGGCTTGCCGGCCCGCCAGGGTGTGCTCGTCATCTATCCACACACCTCGAATTGGGACTTCGTCTTCGGCATGCTGGCCAAGTGGGCGATGGGTATTCCGGTGGCGTTCTGGGGCAAGGACTCCTTGTTCAGCGTGCCCGTTTTCGGTCGGTGGCTGCGCTGGGTCGGCGGCGTGCAGGTTGACCGCCACAACCCCGGTGGCGCTGTCGCGGCCATGGTGGCGCAGTTCGCCCAGGCCCGCGCGCAGGACAGGTTTCTCTGGCTGGCCTTGTCGCCCGAGGGCACGCGCAGCTACCGCGACAGTTGGCGCAGCGGTTTCTATCAAGTGGCCACCCAGGCCGAGCTGCCCTTGGCATTGGCCTTCTTCGACTACCGCGCACGCTGCGTGGGTGTCGACTCCTTCATCCGACTGAGCGGGGACGCCGGGCGCGACATGGCGCACATCGAGCGCGTTCTCGGCTGTCACCGCGGCTGCCGCCCCGAGCGGGCCGCACCCGTGCGCCTGCGCCAATCGAACTGAGGACACGATGAGCCCGGACACACCCGTTCACGCCGCCCGCGACTATTTGCTCGGCCTGCAGCAGCGCATCGTCGATGCGGCCGAAGTGGCTGACGGCAGCGGGCGCTTCATCCGTGATGCCTGGACCAAGCCGCCCGGCGAGAAGCTGCAAGGCGAGGGCGTGACGCGCCTGCTCGAGGAGGGCGCCGTGCTCGAACGCGCGGGCGTCGGCTTCTCGCATGTGCGTGGCGCATCCTTGCCGCCCTCGGCCACGCAGCACCGGCCCGAGCTAGCGGGTGCACCCTTCGAGGCGATGGGGGTGTCGCTGGTCTTTCACCCGCGCAACCCCTTTGTGCCGACGGTGCACATGAACGTGCGCATGCTGGCTGCCTTGCCGGCTGGCCAGGCGCCAGTGACTTGGTTCGGTGGCGGCATGGATCTCACGCCCTACTATGGTTTCGAAGATGACGCGGCCGCCTTCCACCGCGTCAACCGCGATGCGCTGGCACCCTTCGGCGCAGACAAGTACCCGCGCTTCAAGCAGTGGTGCGACGAGTACTTCTTCCTCAAACACCGCAACGAGCCGCGCGGCATCGGCGGGGTCTTCTTCGATGACTTCGCCGAACTCGGTTTCGAGCAGAGCTTTGCCATGCTGCGCGCTGTCGGCGACGCCTTTCTGCTCGCCTACCTGCCCATCGTGCAGCGCCGTCGCGACACGCCCTACGGCGAGCGCGAGCGCGACTTCCAGGCCTACCGGCGCGGGCGCTATGTCGAGTTCAACCTGGTCTGGGACCGCGGCACCTTGTTCGGCCTGCAGTCGGGCGGTCGCACCGAAAGCATCCTGATGTCGCTGCCGCCGAGCGTGAAGTGGCGCTACAACTGGCAGCCCGAACCGGGTACGCCCGAGGCCCGGCTTTACAGCGATTTCCTGCGGCCGCGCGACTGGGCCGGGCCCCTGTGACTCGCCGCATCGGACTCCTGGGCGGCACGTTCGACCCGGTGCACAACGCCCACGTGGCACTGGCCTGCGTTGCGCTGGATTCGCTGGCGCTGGACGAGTTGCGCTGGGTGCCAGCGGGCCAGCCCTGGCAGAAGCGCCGGGCCGTCACCGACAGCATGCACCGCCTTGCCATGCTGCGGCTGGCGATCCGCGGCGAGCCGCGCTTTGTGCTGGATCGCTGCGAGATCGACCGCAGCGGGCCCAGCTACACGCTCGATACGGTGCGCGCGCTGCGCCAGCGTGAGCCCGCAGCGCAGTGCTACTTGATCGTCGGCCAGGATCAGTTCGCCAACCTGCCGACGTGGCATGGCTGGCAGGAGTTGCTCGCGCTGGTGACCCTGGCGGTTGCGGCGCGGCCGGGAGCGGCCCTGCCCGCTGCGCCCGAGCTGCAGGGCGTGTCCTACCAGGTGCTGCCCCTGGCGGCGATGGACCTTGCGGCCACCACCGTCCGCGAGCGCCGCAGCCGCGGCCAGAGCATCGATGCCCTGGTGCCGCCGGAAGTGGCACGGTATATTGAACACAACGCCCTTTACTTGCCCGACCGGGCGCCCTCTGAGAGCTGAATGGACATCCGCAAACTACAACGTGCCATCGTCGATGGTCTGGAAGACACCAAGGCGCAGAACATCCGGGTCTTCAACACGGAGCACTTGTCGGCCTTGTTCGAGCGTGTGATCGTGGCCTCCGGCACCAGCAATCGCCAGACCAAGGCCTTGGCCGCCAGCGTGCGCGACAGCGTCAAGTCGCGCGGCATGGTGGTGCTGCGCACCGAGGGCGAAGCCAACGGCGAGTGGATCATCGTCGACTGCGGCGCCGCCGTCGTGCACATCATGCAGCCGGGCATCCGGGACTACTACCACCTCGAAGAAATCTGGGGTGACAAGCCAGTCAACATGAAGCTCGACACCGCGGTCAAGGGCTTGGTCAAGGCCGCCGAGCCCGCGCCGGCCGCGAAGGCGGGGGTTGCCAAGGCGGCGCCGAAGAAGGTCGCTGCCAAGAAGGCAGCACCGCGCACGCCGTGCGCGCCCGCGCCGAAGAAGGTGACTCTGGCCAAGAAGACAGCGGCGGCAAAGGCACCCGCCAAGAAGGGCGTGACGCGCACCGTGGGGGTGAAAAAGGCGCTGGCCAATGTGGCGCGCAAGCCGGCCGCGAAACTGCCGGCGAAACCCCCGGGGAAACCCCCGGCGAAGACGCCCGCGAAGAAGGCCAGTGCCAAGGCCACGCCGACGCGTCGCCCGCGGTGAAGCTCGCGCTGGTCGCCGTCGGCCAGCGCCAGCCGGCCTGGGCCGAGGCGGCCTTCGACGATTTTGCCAAGCGTTTCCCGCCCGAACTGCGGCTTGAGCTGAAGGCCGTCAAGGCCGAGCCGCGCACCCTGGGCAAGAGCCCGGCAGCGCTGATGGCGGCCGAGGCCCAGCGCATTGAAAGCGCGATCGGGTCCGTGGCCAAAGGCGCGCGTCGCGTCGTGCTCGACGAGCGTGGTGAACGCCGCAGCACCCCCCAACTGGCTGATCGCCTGCGCTTTTGGCTCGGCGACGGCCGGGATGTGGTCTTGATCGTCGGTGGCCCCGACGGCCTGGACCCTGCCCTCAAGGCCAGCGCCGACGAGACCCTGCGCCTGTCAGACCTGACCCTGCCCCATGCTTTCGTGCGTGTGCTCTTGGCCGAAGCGCTCTACCGCGCTTGGTCGGTGACTGCCGGCCACCCCTACCACCGCGAGTGATGTCGGCCGCCAGCAGCGTCTTCGTTTACCTCGCGTCGCAGAGCCCGCGCCGCGCCCAGTTGCTCGACCAGATCGGGGTGCGTTTTGAAATGCTGCTGGCAAACGACGGCGAAGATGCCGAGTCGCTGGAGGCCGAGCGCCGTGGCGAGTTGCCTGCAGCCTATGTCGAGCGCGTGACACGTGCCAAGCTTGCGGCTGCGCGTCGGCGCTTGAAATCACGGGGCCTGGCCGACGCACCGATTCTGGCCGCTGACACCACGGTCGCGCTGGGTACGCGCATCCTCGGCAAGCCCGCTGACGCTGCCCAGGCCGTCCGAATGCTGACGTCCCTGGCGGGCCGTACGCACCGGGTGCTGACCGCGGTGGCCGTCGCCTCGGGCCGACGCACGCTGTTTTCCCTCAGCGTGTCGCTCGTGCATTTCGCAGCGATCAGTCCCCGCGAGATCGAAGCCTACGTTGCCGGCGGCGAGCCCTTCGGCAAGGCCGGCGCCTACGCCATCCAGGGCCGTGCCGCGGCCTGGATCAGCCGCATCGACGGCAGCTACACCGGTATCATGGGTTTGCCATTGCACGAC